>DAOVTG010000005.1 GCA_030633185.1 Deltaproteobacteria bacterium | reverse complement strand
TTCCGCTAAAGCCAGCAAACGGGTTCAAGAAATTAAAGAGGCGGTTGATAAAAGGACAAGTAGCTACAAGCGCAAGATGGAGGCAATTACAAAATCTACAGATCATCTTGAAACTATGGTTCAACGGGCTTTGGCTCTTGGGGTGAAAGCGGACTACATCCTTATGGATAGCTGGTTCAGCTTTCCAGCAATACTTGCCAAGTTGGGGCAGCACTTGCCAGTAATTTGTATGGCTAAGAATATGCCCAATGTGTTCTACCATTATAATGGCACATGGCTTACCTTGGGCTCCTTGTACGCAAAACTCAAGAAACGTCCCGGGAGAGCCAAAATTCTCGCCAGTGCAACCGTAAAAACTAAGCGGAATCAACAATTTTGGCTATGATTGACACAATAATGGGTGCAGCAATTGACTTCATTAAATCAGGCCAAAGATTGTCGGGTAATAATATTGTAAATTCAATACTTTAACTCAAGTCAGAAAGTTGAGTTAAAGACTTTCTTATTTTTAATGCATTGCTCTCCCGCCATCTACCAGGAGAGTCTGTCCGGTCATGAAATCGGATGCATCAGAGCATAAAAAAGCGACAACCCCGGTTAAATCCTCCGGTTTTTCGAGTCGATTCAACGGTGTCCGGCTGACGTCATATTTTGAAATATCTGCGATTGTGGCGCTGGCTTCTGTATCTGTAAATCCTGGGGCGACAACATTTATACAGATATTGTGAGGTCCGAGCTCAATTGCCAGTGCCCGCGTCAAACCAACTATTGCTCCCTTGGAACTGACATAATGGGCAAATCCTCGGGATCCCGTAAAAAAAACTTCAGAACCAAGATTGACTATCTTTCCTTTTCCCTGTTTCTGCATGGCCGGGAAAACAGCTTTGATACACATCCAGGCACCTTTGACATTGACTTCCATCATGCGATCCCACTCTTGTGGGTCGATTTCCAGAAAAGATTTTCTCTGTACGCCGTAGTAATAGGCTGCATTGTTTATCAGGATGTCTATGCCGCCAAATGTAGTGATTGCTTTTTCAGCCATCGCTTCAACATCCTCTGGTTTTGTGACATCAACTTTGAGCCACGCTGCATCCCCGCCATTTTTCTTGATAATTGCTACAGTTTCTTTCAATCCTTCAATGTCTGATCTGGTTACAGCCAGTACTTTTATTCCCTGTTCAGCAAGTTTAATCGCAAAAGCACGCCCTAAACCTTTTCCTCCTCCAGTCACAATTGCGACACGATTTTCACGAACCATTTTTTCCTCCAGTTTCTCGTTGTCCCGCCATGACGGACAGTTCCCACACGGGTGTAATCCGTCATGGCGGGGCAACAGTGCCTAAGCTTTCTTGCTTCAGTTCACTTTTTATGGCATCTACTTTGATTCCCAGGGGCGATACTTAAGATCAAGATCTTTTGCGATAGTTTTGTAGCAATTGTAACTGCTGCCTCGACCGATGCCATGGGCGGAATGAGCTGCAGAGGAACATAGGTAATAGTTTTTTACCGGCAATCTGTACTGGGACAGCTCTGGAAGTGGGCGCAACCTTCCAAGTCTGCTGGCATTAGCGTCTAATGAACCCCAGCCACCCGAAGGCATACACGGGTTCCGGTTTACGACAT
Source organism: Deltaproteobacteria bacterium (assembly GCA_030633185.1). Lineage (GTDB taxonomy): Bacteria > Desulfobacterota > Anaeroferrophillalia > Anaeroferrophillales > Tharpellaceae > Tharpella. Next base: position 26,062 of record DAOVTG010000005.1, on the reverse strand, counting down.
CATCTGGTGTCGTAAGAAAAGCCTCAATGAAATTATCCTTTGTTACATTAGGGGCATACTTCTGCCACTCTTTTAAAGTTCTCTCGACCATCTCCCGCTTCATTTTCAGCCAATCTTTCTCAGAGAAGTTTTTCCAGGGACAAGTAAACTCTTCTACCAGTGCATTAAATCTTCCGGCAGGGGCCCGAGTAGGATCCCATTGACAATCAGGCGCAATCAGTAAGTAGAGCTTGTTCGCAATACCGAGTTCCCAACGTTCTTTTTTGTAGCGACCACTAAGGTAATAATCTGCATCTGCCTCGCCAAAGTATAATCTTGGAACCATTCCTAGTTCTGGATCTAAAGAATATTTTGGTTCTTCAATAAGGGCGACATTACCCCAGAAAAGCTGCGTTCTTTCGTAGCCATCCTTTTTCAGGCCCTGCATCTTACTCCAAATATCCCGAGGAACGTATTCTTCACCCAGTAGCTCCAGTGATAAATCGATTGTGAGATCACTGATAACAATATCTGCTTTTATTTCAGATCCATCTTTTAATTTAATACCTGTTGCCTTGCCACCATCTACGAGAATTTTTGAAACCTCATTGAGGACAAAAAATTTGCCTCCATCTTTTTGAAATGCTCTGAGTAAGGCATGGGTAATAGTATGAGTCCCACCATAAACAATAGCTGCGGGTTCAACAGATAATACTAGACCCAAAACATGAATATGCCAATAAATGCCCGGAACATCTTCAGGCATCAGACCATTCGATGTTTGCATGGCTCTCATGTAAAAAACCTGCATTTCGGGACTTTCGAACAGGTCAACTGCAATTTCCCCAACTGTCATGGTTGCATATTTAGGGTCAATCCCATGTTTAGGGTCATCACAAAGTTCTTCCAGGGGATCTTTCCCCTCCCATTCTTCAGGGCCTGTATATCGATATTTCCCAAATGCAGCTCTCCATTTGGCTTGGAATCTTCCAATAATCTCTTCCGCAACCCCTGAATCGTGTTTTGATATCTTGGCAATTTGATCTATATTGAATTGTGCGTTATCGCTTGAGAACTCACTTCTGCCCGTAACCGGATCTACAACCTCATTAACGGCTTTACCGAGAATATATTTATCATCCGGAAAGATCCATGCTTCATCGTATTTTGGGAAGGTATAAACCAGGCCGTATTCTCGCAAATCAAAGTCCTTGTAAGACGGATTTCCGTAAAAGCGTGTAAAATGAGCACATGTGTTCTGGATATACCCCGGTAAAGGCAGTTCTTCACCGCATGCCCCTCCGCCCATTTCGTGCCATCTTTCAAACATCGCCGTTTTGAGCCCGGCACGCTGTAGGTAACAAGCAATAATTGTTGCGTGATGTCCTCCTCCCACTATAACCGCATCATATCTAGCATCCGCCATAATATTTACCCTCCACTTATATTCTGAAAAAAGTTTCTTTAAAGATTAGCTGTTGTTTTTTTGTTCCTGGGCCTGCTTTTTTTTAAGTGCTGCCATTTGAGCCGGACTCAGTTTTACATTCGCTCTGGTTTTCTCCCCTTTTTTCTGTGTAGCCCCCGATTTTTTTTGCTTGTTACCGGGGGTTGCTTTGGCATCTTTGATAGTGTGTAGATTGGCTTCGCGGGATTTGGAAAACAGGAGTTTAAGGACGCATAATATTGTAGACGGACGCAGTATCAACCAGATTAACCTGCGAATATCCTGGGGCTCCATAAAAGCTTTTACTTTCCAGTTGACGGGCTCCAGTATTTCCATGACCATAACCATTCTTTCTGGTTGGATGTCTGAATCTTCCTCTGTCGCGGGGTCTACATGTGTCGGCCCAAGTTCTCCAAGTCTGCCATGCAGTAAAGTTCTTCCCAGTCCTGTTGATCTTACGTACATATCTTAACCTCCAAAGGTTTACGCATTGTTTTAAAGCAGACCCATTTTTTTGGCCTTCGTGACCAATTCAGGTTCCGTCCAGAATTTCTCTATGTTAAGCTCCTCGGCAATAGTATTCACTGCATTGTATCCTGGCCCAAAGGTTATCATACCGCCAGAGTGTGTGCATGATCCACACATATAAAGATTTTCAATCGGTGTAGAGTGGCTGCTGCAATACTCATTGGGTCGGAAATACCCCATTTGCAAAGGAAGATAAGCGCCCTGTTTAAAACATCCCTGCCGCATATCCGGAAATTTGTTCTCAGTGTCAAGTGGGGTTCCGATATAATCCCAAGCTACGTTGTCCTGCATATTGGGAGCATATTTTGCTAGAGTTTTTTTGCAGCGTTCTGCATAGTCACGGCGTACTCGGTTCCACTGCTCGGGGCCACCGTCAGCCAGGTCGTACGGAGCACATTCCATAGAGATGAGGCCGATATGCTTTATCGCACTGTCTTTGTGACGATTAACCCGCACAGGGTCGTGCAGGGAAGGAAAGCAACAGTTAAAACCACCATCATGCAACTCACCCCGTTTAGAAGCCTCAAAATGATCGACCAGGTCCTGCTCACACTCATAGCCTACAATATAAATCAGAGCGTTGGCCAGTTCAGGATTCTTTTCTGCAACCGTAAACTTAGGCGGATCATACATCGCCATATGAGTAGTAAAGAAACTGACGTTTGAATATTTCCACTGATTGAGTCTTATAATCAGTTCGTCCTCAAGGTGATCTTCACCGACCAGATCGAAGAATGTCTGGTGGGGGTTGAGACTGCTACATACGAACTTGTTTGCTTTAATTATAGTTCCGTCTTCCAGTTCAACGCCTACGGCCTTACCATCTTCGATAACAATTTTTTCAATAACGCACCCAGAAATAACCCGGCCTTTGTTTTCGGAAATATACTTGCCGAAAAGGTGAGCCAGATGGTGTGATCCACCCTCGCACAGGCGGTTGTGATAGCCCCGATTCATCATGAGCGGAACCAGGTAGCCTAAACCTTCAAGATCATAGTCAAGCCCCCACATAGTGGCGAGGTAGAGAAACAGAGCTCGAACCTTGTCGTTTTCAAACATATCGTCTACAATCTGTTTCGGAGTAAAACCTGTCAAACCATCAATCCATTTGGTTATGGGATGTGACTCCAGTTTGCCGGCCTGTTCAAGGCTGGGCATAGCATTGTCATATGATGCCGGAGCGAGAAAAATGTCCATGGCTTCTTCCGATTTTTTATGAAACTCCATAAAGGCATCAGCATCGTGTTGAGAGAATTTTTTTATTGATTCATATGATTTTTGTGGGTCTCTGTAGAGAGCCAGGTGGCTGCCATCCAAGAAAGGCATTACGACCTGAAGTTCCGGGTATATCCACTTCAAGTCATATTTTTTTTCAAACTCAAAATCTTTAAGCGGCGGAGCATAATCAACCATCATGTGATAAATTGCATGACTGTCTATGAGAAGACCGGGGAGAGTAAGGTTCTCTGTAGCCAAACCTCCGCCAATTTCATACCTTCGTTCTAGGACAAGTACTTTCAAGCCTGCTTTTGCCATATAAGCTGCAACAGTAAGCCCGTTCGGGCCTCCGCCAATTATTATTCCATCATATTCGTTCATATTTCTTTCCCCCTTTTAGTAAAATTATGTACAGAATAATCCACAATAATTAAGATGTCGATTAAAGTCAAATAAGGAGTTTTTATGCCTCGATAAGATTATCTTAAAACAATGTATTATTTATTTTTAAAAATATAGTTTTCATTTACTTAATGTTGGCCAGTGTGAAAGTCAAAAATATTCCACTGTGATTAAATGTTATATTTAAAGCTACAATGTAGTAACTTTATTCTCTGTGAGTAGCAGCCTCTGATATGGCTTCGCACAATGATTCACGGGCCATATCTTTGGCCTCTGGGGCGAAAAACCAGGCGTCAATCATGGGAGTAATCCACTGCAAATAGAAGTCCCGCTGAATATCAAATCGAGAGTGGTCAATATTTATGCCAGTAGGTGTAAAACGCCACAATTTATCAGCATCTTTTACAAGTTTGTCGTTGAGAGAAAGCGCTTTCAATCGAGTGTCATGCCCATCTATAATAGTTGAAATCTCTCGTGTCTTTTCCTCATTGTAACCGAGAGAAATTAAAACCTGTGTGGCAATTTTCGCCCCTTCTAGCTCGTGGAAGCGCTGGGTGTCTTTATCTTTAAGTTTGGGTCCGAAAGCATCCAACTGCTTATCTTCAGGCACCATCTTCCAGCCTACGTCATGCAACAGGATGGCTGGCAAAACAATATGTTCATCTGCTTCGGGGTAGTAGGTTAGTAGGCGTTTTGCGAAATTATAAGATATTTGAGTGTGAATATCGTTTTGGCGTGTGTCCAGATACAGTTTAGCTTTCTTGTGAATTAGGTCATAGATCGTCTTCATTAATTTCTCTTTCCTTAGTTGCTTTCAGATTGAAAAGGTCATTCAAACATTATATTGACACCATGATTGGCACCGTGGTAACAACTATGTATAAAAGTTAAGGAATTAGCTTTTATATATAGGCAATAATATTTTAAACTACTGTATTGAGTATCAAGAAACAATGAGAGCCCTTTATATAAATCTTTCTCACGTAATCACATTTTTATATGTGGCGGAATTAAAAAGTTATAGGATTGCAGCGGAACGACTTTTCATTACTCAGCCAGCTGTAAGTATGCAGATCAAGGCATTTGAAAAACAGTTTGGTGTCAAACTGTTTCATTTAAAAAATAGAGAGTTGAGTCTTACAGATACAGGGAAGAAAATTCTGCCCTTGGCGCGGGAATTGTATGAAACAGCCTTTACTTGTGAAAATTTTTTAAATGGTGTCAATAACGCAGAAAAAGGAGAATTGCATCTGGGGGTTGCGAGAACTTTAAATCTTTTTATAGCTCACTATATTTCCATATTCAGAAAGAATTTTCCCGGAGTCAAAATAATTATTCACGAAGGTTCTTCAAAAAAAATTCTGGAAGAACTGGAAAGCTTTACTTATGATCTCGCTGTCGTTGCTCATTATTATGAAAAGAACCCTAAAATACAGACTGAATTCATTTCCGAAGAAGATATGATTTTTGCGGCATCTCCCCTTCATCCCTTAGCCAACAAAGAAAGAATACCGATCAGTAAACTGAATGGAGAAAATTTTATTCTCCAAGGTGAAGGGTCAGGAACCCGGATGAATATCTTAAGGATTTTTAAAGAGGAACATATTAAACCAAATATTGTTACGGAAGTAGACAACCTTCAAACTATCAAAAGACTTGTCAGCCAAAACAAAGGAATTTCTTTAATGTATCCTCCCTTGATAGAGAAAGAGTTAAAAGAGGGCAGTATTGCAAAGATTTCCATAGATAGAAAAATACCCATCAAAATTGAGGTTGCTTTTTGCAAAAGGACTTTAACGTCTCCTTTGACCATGGCTTTTCTGGAGACCTTGAAAAATAGTAGTTGAAATAGGTGGGGTTTTGCCACCTGATGCGTAAGGTACGTAGTACCTTTTGATTTTCAACCGCGGCAAAAGAGCTTATGACAATCTCCTTTACCGGGTTGAAAAAGCTTGAATTGTTGGTTCCCAGGTTTTTGGTTACGCTGTTTTTTCGGCCTCAGCCTCTTTTAATGCCAGAAGAACCCGTTCCGGGGTCAGCGGCAGTTCTGTGATACGCACTCCGGTCGCGTCGTAAACAGCATTTAAGATCGCTGGGATGGTTGGCATGATCGCCCCTTCTCCGACCTCTTTGGCACCGTAAGGTCCATTGGGTTCGTTACTCTCAATAACGATGGTATCGACATTGGGCATATCGAGAGCGGTCGCGATTCGATATTCACCTATGGAAGGGGTCAGCAATTGACCCTTTTCATCAAATTTAACCTCTTCAAACATTGCTTCACCCAGGCCCATACTCAAAGATCCCTGCATCTGCCCCTCAACCATCGTTTTGTTGATGGCCAAACCGCAATCGTGGGCATCGGTCATTGCATCAATTGTAATTTTGCCGGTATCACGATCAACTGTAACCTCAACAACTTGGGCCGATCCGCCGTAAGCCGGGGAGGTGCCGACTGCAGCGCCTTTGAATTTACCTCCTAAAATTGGTGGTTTGTATTTACCCGTACCAACAATTGTACCCTTTTCCAGGTAGGCCATGCGGGCTGCTTCAGTAAAGCTCATTTCGTCGCCATCGGGCAGGTTGGACCAGCCTCGATGCTCTTTGCGATAATAGTCGCGAAAAGGTTTGATATCAGCTTTTTTGCGCCCTTTAATTTTGATGTAACCAGCCTTAATATCGAGGTTTTTGACGTCCACCTCTAGCTTCTCGGCGACCACTGCTAAGATTTGGGCTTTAACATTTTCCGCCGCGTCTTTGGTGGCATGTCCCGACATTAAGGTCTGCCTTGAAGAGTAGGCTCCAAGATCCACGGAGTAATCTGTGTCGCCGGAATCAACCCTGACATCAGCGAGTGGAATTCCCAGGGTTTCGGCCGTGATCATGGCGACCATGGTATCCGCACCCTGACCAATTTCGGCGATGCCACTGCGCAAAATTACGGTGCCGCCGTCTTCGGCAACTTTTATTTCAGCGGTTGAATGAAAAGTATCGGAGCGATAGATCGGATAACCGGCCCCGGAAACAAAGAATCCGCAAGCCGCACCAATTCCTTTGCCAGCCGGTAATTTGCCTTTTTTCTTTTTCCAGTTGGAGCCTTTTTGAACCGCTTCCAGACTTTCTTTCATACCCAATGAAGACATGTTTAGAGCGTTGCAAGTGGTATCTCCGGTCTCCATCATATTCATTTGGCGCAACTCAATGGGATCGATCTTGAGCTCTTCAGCAATAATGTCGAGTTGCTGTTCAAAACAGGCCCGGGCGGCGACGCCCCCGTGGCCGCGTTGGGCTCCGCAAGCAGGTTTATTGGTGTAGACCCGCATTCCGTCATATTTCATATTTGGCAGCCGGTAGGGGGCTCCAAGAAGGGAGCCGGCATAGTAAACTGTAGCGATGCCAAATGAACAATAAGCACCGCCATCGAGGGTGCATTTATGGGAAAGTGCCATAATTGTTCCATCTTTTTTAAAACCGGTGGTCATTTCATGATAAAATTGGTGCCGCGCCCGGGAGTGGAGAAAAACCTGTTCTCGGGAGTAAGTTATTTTTACCGGACAACCGGTCTTGATGGCCAGAAAACAGGCACTCATCTCAAGAGGAGTGGCTTCGCATTTAGGGCCAAAGCCGCCACCGACACAAGGTCTGACAATCCGCACCCGGCCAATTGGAATGCCGGTCATCATAGAAACTGTACGTTGGACATAGTGTGCAACTTGAGTTGATGTGTGCAGGGTTAAACGGCCGTCATGGTCATACTCAGCTATACAGGAGTGAGGCTCAATGAAACCGCCATCCTGTCGTTTGTTGACAAGTTTGTGGGTATGAATGAAATCGCACTCTTTAAATGCGGCTGCAGTATCGCCAAATTCCTGATGGACTTCAGCGCTGATATTACCGGGATAGTCATCATGGAGTTGAGGCGCATTATCGTTTAAGGCTTCTTCTGCGGTCAAGACGAATGGCAACTCTTCATATTCAACCTTGATAAGTTCAAGTGCGGCATGAGCCGTTTCCAGATCGATTGCGGCTACTGCGGCGATCTCATCACCGACATAACGGACTTTATCGTGGGCGAAGAGGGTTTCATCGTAACGTGCTGGAGAGACCCCGTATTTAGTCAGGCCAACATCTTTGGCCGTAATGATGGCTTTGACTCCAGGCAGACGTGATGCAACGGCGGTGTCGATGCTGATAATTTTGGCATGTGCCAGTGGGCTTTGTAGAATGGCTCCGTATAGCTGGCCGGTGCGATTCAGATCGTCTGCATATTGGGCTTTGCCAGTAGCTTTAATTGCAGCATCTACGCGGGGGGCTCTGGTATTTAAGACATCGAATTGTTTTTTCTTCATGATCAATCCTCCTCGTGACAATTTTTCGCATCACCGGATGAACACTGGCAATCAGGGCTTGCAGTGGCTAAGATAGCTTCAACAATTTTCTGGTAACCTGTACAACGACAGAGGTTTCCGGAAATTGCAGTTCGTACTTCAAGCTCACTGGGATTTGGTTGTGTCTCAAGTAAGTTCTTGGCTGATAGAATCATACCCGGCGTACAGAAACCACACTGAATCGCTCCTTTTTCAATAAATGAAGTCTGCAGGGGGTGCAGTTTATCGCCATCAGCCAGCCCTTCAATCGTTGTAATTTGATGGCCATCAACTTGAGCTGCCAGCATCAGACATGAGTTAACCGGTTCACCATCAAGTAACACGGTGCAAGAGCCACAATCACCCTCGCCGCAGCCATATTTTGTGCCGGTTAAACCTAAATCATCCCTTAACATCCGTACCAGAGTCTGATTCGGATTGACCAAAACCTCGCAAGTGATGCCGTTGAGTTGGAAGGTTATATGACATTTTTTCATCTTATTCGATCTCCTTTATTGGCTAGCGGCGTCGAAGGCACGGTTTAAAGCGCGAACGGTTAGAGTTTCGACCATTAATCGACTGTAAAGTGCGGAAGTTCTCAGGCCGCGGGGTTGGGCTTCCTGGGCTGCAGTTTTTCCCGCCTCGGTAAAGTTTTTTGCGGTGGCCTTTTTGCCGCATAAACCAGCGGCGGCGTTTACGGCTAACATCGGTGTCGGGGCGACTGCCCCTAAAGCTATTCGAACTTGGTTTATGGTTTTGCCATCATCATCCAGCGAAATTACTGTAGCTACGCTGACAATTGAGCGCTCCAGGGCTTTACGAACCCCCAGTTTTTCAAAAGCACCACCACTGCCAGCGGGTAATTCCGGTATAAAGATCAGGCTCATTATCTCTTCTGCTAACATTACCTGTTCTCCCGGGGCGACAAAAAAATCACTAATGGCAACCTCTCTGCGGGCACCATACTTCTGCAAAACAACACTGGCCTGTAATGCCAGTAGTGGTGGTGCCATATCGGCTGCGGGCATCGCTGTGGCGAGGTTTCCGCCGATGGTTGCCAGATTGCGAATCAGCGGAGAGCCGACCTGTGAGGCCGCCTGTGCCAAAGCTTGGCCGGCCGGGCCATAATCAGATTCTGCAATTTCTGCCGCTGTGGTTCGCGAACCCAGGAAGAAACCTTCTTCGTCTCCCCAGCCACCCTCTAGATCTTCTATGCGATCGAGCGCTACAATCTGGGCTGGAGTGACTGATTTTTTTCGTAAAGCGATCAGCAGATCCGTGCCACCTGCCAGAAGTTTGGCTTGATCCCCGTAGTTTGCCATAATTTGGCAAGCTTCTTCGAGGTCAGATGGAGCATTATAATCAAATTTGGGCAATAACATTATGCGCCTCCATAAAAACAAGAAAAATTTTCAACTATTTAATTGGGTATTGGGTGAATCCAGCCTTTAGTTAATTAAGGCAATTTTAATGCCCAACTGCTGTAGCCAGATTGACAGTAACTGGGTATTGTCTTCGACTTGTTGCTGGCGGTTTGTGCTATCTTTATCTCCAACATACGGTGCACATTCGTAATAGTGCCAGCCCCGGTAGCCTCCGAAAGGGGTGCCGTCATCCGGTTGGTTTAAGGCCTTAACACCACGCGCCAGTTTGAGATCTACCGGTACGACGACATGATATTCAGAGGCATCCGGGGCAATCCCAAGGTAACCCAAATTACCGCAGTTGTCAGCTAGAGTGGCTCTGAAAATATCTCTTTTTCGAATCGTAAGTTTGGGTTTCTGGGAAACTATTTCATTAAGGCAAGACATCTAATAGACTCTCTACTATGTGGTCAGCAAAAGTTTCATCTTCAAGATTTAGGGCAAAAGTTTTTACTGTAACCAGGCTATTGTTGATCTGTTTTTGCAAATTTTCTATAAACAGATAATCGGTTTCTGGTTCATAAATCGGACTTTCGGGGCCGTCAATTGAGCTCCAGCCCTGTAACGGCAGTAGAACTTTGACAGGGCCGGTGGAGAGGTTGAGTTTTCGGGCAAACTCTTGAGCGACAAGAATAATTTCTTCTTCGTTTAGACGGAGAAAGGTTCTGAGTTTATCCAGGTCAAATTTTTTGCGTTGATGGTAATCCGGTTTATAGCGTGATTTACGTGGGCTCATCAGGTTTACTCCGCTGGGAGTAATGATTTGCGGAATACCAAGTTTACCAGCGGCTTCCAGGCGATTGGGCCCGGCGGAACGCATTCCCGCCATCAGATGTTCACCAACCCCGCCTGGGGCCAAATCGATAACCGCGTCAAAAAGTCCCTTGGCAATCATCTCTTCCATGGCCCGGTCACAGACACCGGCTGCGGAAAAACCTATAACATCATAATTTTTTGCTTCCAACTTGCGCATTACAGCCGAGGCGCAACCTTCACAAATCCCAAATTGAGACATAGCAATCGTTTTTCTGTCAGTTGATTGTAAGCTCTCTTTGTTGAGCATCTCGACATTCACCATGCCGGCAATCGCACCGGCGGCCCGCTCTAGAACATTTTTTAAGAGAGGTGAAAGTCCGGCTATTTCAATGACTGAGTGAAATAGCATGATGTCACCAGTGCCGATGTAGCGAGTTGCCAGGCCAGGTAGAGCCGCTGTTGCCGAAACCATAACTTTAGGCAAGCCGAAAGGCAAAGCCCGCATAACATCGGTGGCCATCAACGAGCCGGTCGAACCGCCCAGGCCAATAACTCCGTCTATCTTTCTTTCGGCCAAAAGATCTTTAGCGATGGCGATTGCACCACTGATCATTGTGCCCGTTATTTTTGCACGTTCACGGGAGTTGTTGATTTTCTCAATGGTACTGCCGCCGCGCCGGGCCACTTCGGCCGCACTGATATCCGCCTGGCCCAGGGCGTGGCCGGCCATAGAGATATCCATTACCAGAGCCCGGCAGCCCGCAATCTGATTGATGGCTGTTACGAGATAATCCGACTCTCGGTTCTTGGTGTCAAGGGTTGCAATAAAAAGGATCTTCTTTTCCATGGTTTCCTCAGTTTTGAGTGTCTATCGCAAATTGAGCATTTTATGAGAGCGAATTTTGCTTCGCCCTCATAAACGGGATCAAAGCTGGGGTGCTACGCACCTTGTGCCAGCAATGACCCCAATCCTGACAAACTTACGAAGTGAATTAAACAACTACAGAAAGCGTTGATTTTTTTATTCTTCAGCTTTCAGCATATCCGCGACCATGACTTTCAAAGTCTCCTTGTTGACTTTGCCAGAGTCGCCTACGGCCGGGAACTCGGGGACGATCTCAAGGCGTTCCGGGAGTTTGTAGTTGGCAATCTTCTTCTCTTTGAGAAAGTTGACCATTTCATCAAATTCTAATGTACAGCCTTTTCTTAGGATTGTGAAGGCGCAGGCTTTCTCGCCGAATTTATGATCCGGCATAGCAACTACAGCGACGTTGACGACACTCGGATGTTCATTCAGCAAACCTTCAATTTCAGCGGGATAGATGTTCTGGCCGCCGCGGATGATCATATCTTTTTTACGGCCCATGATCCAGAGACAGCCGCGGTCATATTTTACGAGATCGCCGGTTGTCGTCCAGCCATCTTCGCGGAAAATCGACATTGTTGTTTCGAGGTCGCGATGGTAGCCAGCCGGGGCGTGAGGGCCGCGGAACCAGAGGGCTCCGGCCTCGCCGTCGGTAACTTCATTGTCGTCGTCATCGAGTAGTTTAATTACATTTCCTGGCAGGGAGCGGCCAACGGTGCGACGTCGAAGATCAACCGGATCGGTGACTTTGCAGCCGGAGACCGAGCCCACATCCTGGGTTCCGAGATCGCTGGTTATGGCACCGCCAAGGCGGCCTTCAGCCTCTTCTGCTAGTTGTGGCGAGAGGTAGCCGCCGGCTGAACGAATAAAACGCAGGCTTGAAAGGTCATAGTCTTCGACATCTTTTTCGAGCATTTTGACAAGATGCGTCGGAACGACGCCAATAGCGGTGCATTTCTCTTTGGCGATAGTTGCAAGGGCAAGTTCGGGGTCGAAATCTTCAAGAAGAACGACTTTAGCGCCGACCAATGGCGCCGCAAAATAGGTCAGGGTACCGCCGGCGCCACCGGCGTGCGGGGCGATGGCAAAAGTAACATCATCACTCGTCAGATCCCAGAGATCAACCCGGGATTTTGAGGTACAGAGGCGGGAGGCAATCGGCCACTCAACGAGTTTGGGAATGCCGGTAGTGCCGGTAGTTGAGGTTAAAAGACAGACGTTGCGGCAGGGGTCGAAACGCCGAGCTTGATAGTCTGCATCCGGCAAAACTTTGAGTTCGTTGGCAGCTTTTATCAGTGAGAAGACATCATCTCCAAGGCCACTTGGAACTTCTTCGTCGAGCAGGTAGAAATTTTTGATACAGTTATGTTTTTCGTTGAGTTCGCGGAACATATTCAGGTAGTTAAAATTCCGATATTCAAAGGGGCAAACCACGGCTTCCGCCTGGGTGCGTTCGAGCATATAATCTAGCTCTTTTTCACGCAGGTAGGGGTAGGCAACCAAGGCGATGAGTCCGGCTCTTTCGGCGGCGATCCGGGCGAGAAAACCGAAGGCCGTATTCGGAACCTGGATGATAATCCGGGCATGTTGGGGAATCCCTTGAGAAATAAAATGGGCTGCAATTGAGTTTATCAGCGGCAGAGCCTGGCCCCAAGTTATCCGGTATTGAGAATCAACCAGAGCTTCTTGATCGGTCAGTTTTTCGGCGTTGTTCTGCCAAAAATCATAGAACGTTTCGTTGGTCCAGTGGCCGTCTGCCTGAAATTCACTGATCATCTCATCTGAATATCTGATTACGCGCATTTTTCCCTCTCTCCGTTCACATTAAATAATTTGTCTTAGCTTGATTTTTGGCAAAAAAAAGGGATGAAAGCCGCTCCTATATAAAAGCGCAGTCAGCTATCATCCCCGTAATTGTTTGCATGTAACTTTATTGGGTCTGAAACCATTTCAAACCCAATAAAGTTCTAGAAAGCATAGACCATGGTAAACCATACATTTTGACCTTCAGTTTTGTTCTTAGCGCCCATTTCAAATTGAGTTCGAAGTTCAAAAAACATATTTTTGTAATTATACCAGATACCGGGGCCAACGGCAAAAACTTCACTGTGGTTACCTTCGTCATCTTTCAGCAATTCACGTACTGGTGGTGGTACATTACCACCGATATCGTAATCGTCATCGGTGGTCTGCCAGTAGCAGTATCCGTTGAGTCCAATGCGAAAACTTTTAGAGAAAGCATAAGAGGCACTGTAATCAAAATGAAATTCATCACCTGGTGTGCGATCAACTTCAAATCCGTAAACGGTTGGGCAGTTATCCTGTTTGGTGTTGAAATCATACATGAATTTCATCGAGAATTCCCATGCCGGTGTCGGCATATAAGTGAATGCAAATACCGGTTCGAAAGTCCAGAAATTATGTCCAACACTGGCCATATTTTCATCATCCTGACCTACAGGAATATAGATGTCAGGTAATGAAAAAACAGTATGGAGTTTGCCTTGAAAGAAATGATGGGCGAGAAAGAAAGGACTATAGATTATATAGGGGATATCGGTATCATCATAGCTGTCTTTATGTTTAGGTCCTGCTGGCACCCCGTTCTTGAAATCAAGACTGACATCAAGAATAGGGAGGAAAACGTGTTGGCCGTAGTTGCCCCCTAAAATCTTATAATCAGAAATCCAGATTAATCTCAAGACTTCGGCCCAGACGGTGAGGCCATCAAAAGCATCAACATCGTCGCCATGATCATCTTTCATTTCATTAGCGTTATAGTAGTAGGCATAGTTTATCAGATAAAAACCTGGTGGTGGAACTGCACCGGACATAATTGCTGTGGATCCGTTAGGATAGCTCTGGCCACCACCGGCGCTTACAACCGACGGGCTAATCAGTAAAAATGCAATCAGCAACATCCCCAGTGCAATCAACCCTCTCCTCAACCTTCTCCTCAATCCTTGTTTCATCTTAAGCCTCCTCGCTCTTCCAACGTGTGAAAAGATAATGTTCTATGCCGAAATTATCCAGCACTTTGCCGACTGTCTGGTTAATTATATCATCGATGGTTTTCGGATTATGATAAAAAGAGGGCATCGGCGGCAGCAGGGTGGCTCCATACTGGGTTACCTTGGTCATCAATTCCAAGTGCCCGAGATGCAAGGGTGTTTCCCGAAGAACTATGATCAGTTTGCGCCTCTCTTTTAAACAGACGTCAGCCGCTCGTACCAAAAGATTGTCATTATATGAATTGGCAATTCCGGAGAGCGATTTAATCGAACAGGGTGCAATAATCATCCCTTCAGTCAGAAATGAGCCGCTTGAGATTGCCGCTCCAAGATTTTTTATGGGATGGACGACATCAGCCAAGCTTAAGACTTCATCAGGATCCTTACCACTTTCATGGAGAATGATCTCTTTGGCGATATTTGAAATCACCAAGTGAGTTTCAATTTCGCTGTAGTTTTTGAGAGTTTCCAGCAGCCTGACGCCGTAGATGGTTCCTGAAGCCCCCGAAATACCAATTATGATCTTTCTTTTTTTCATTTTTCCCAAAAAATAGCAATAAGATTAAAAGTTTTTATCGATTAATATAAGTTATTATTTTCTCAGTTAGTGATAGCCACAGTTCGCGCAATATTTCGAGGTCGGCCAAGGGCAAATTGTCGTAATGAACCCCGGCGATAATAGCGATATTACGTTCGGTGGCTGCTGCTATTTTCTCGCTGACATCTTTTGCCAGGATATCATCCTTATGGCTAAGCATGGTTAAAATTGAAGAGGTAGCACTTGTGCAACTTGTATCTTGTAGGCTGGGTCGAGGGACAGCCAGGCCGAGCGCCCCGATATGGTCTCTTCCTCCGCCAATAACCACGACAACATCATCATTGTCGAGTATAATGACGGTTCCTTGCAGGGTGTATTCATTCTTGCTGTTGCTGACTATCGTTTCAATACTTTGCATAGTTAAAATCAGGTGTCTTCCATAAAGATACAGCGAATAGTGGCGAACTTTGCTTCGCCCTCATAGACGGGGTCAAAGCTGGGGTGCTCACGCACCTTGTACCAGCAATGACCCCAATCTCGGTAGTTTGAGAGTGGCACGCTGAATAGTAACCTTATGATTTAAAGGCCATAACTCTCCCAATTATCGCGAACTTTTTTCTCCATGTCTTCATCAAGAAAAATTTCCTGCGGTTTGCGATCCCATTCATACGGGGTGCAGGCGTCGATGGCAATTCGGGAAACGATATCACGTTCGCTGTGATGCAGGGCCGGGTCAAGAGGTGTGGAGCGGCCGCGATTGTAGATCTGGGTATCACGTTTGGGATCATAGCGTACCGACATAGCCCACAACACTTTATTCCAGTCATCTGCGGGGATATCTTCATCGACGACGATAACTCCCTTCATGCCGTAATGACCCGTTGTCGAGCCGAACACTGCATCAGCGATGTGGTTCGGATGGCCGGGATACATCTGCTTGACCGAAACGATGACCCAGAAGCGACCGGTGGATGCTGCCGGGATATAGACTGACTGAATTCCGGGAACCCGTGCTGTCTCAAGGTCTGTCCACAAAGTCGCGGTTCGGTTGAGTGATTGAATCATGTGCGTATCGGTAACCGGTTTGCCAACCGTAGTTGACCATAAAATATAGTCATTACGGTGGTAAATACGCTGGACATCAAGCCACGGTTTAGGCCACTCCTCGCTCTTTTTGCCGGAGTAGTAGCCGGTGTATTCGCCGAACGGTCCTTCTTGGCGCCAATTTTCCGGGTTGGGATCAACCTCACCCTCAAGTACGATCTCCGCATTAGCCATAAAAGGCAATCCGCTAATTTCGCTGTTAATGATTTCAATTGGGCCTTCCCGCAGGGCGCCCATGATTTCATATTCGCTGGTTTCTGCAGAAACCAGGGTAGACCCGGTAAGGAAGCCGAGTGGATCACCACCGATGACCAGAAGAGCGGCCATTTTTTTACCCATTTTCTGATATTTTTTCATCATAAAATCGGCATGTTTACCTTTGATGATTTGAATGCCGGCGCTCTTTTCATCGAGGATCTGCATTCGGTAGGTTCCGAGATTGACCCAACCGGATTCTGGATCTTTTGTCACCAGGGTTGCCGCCGTACCGATAAAGCGCCCACCATCCTGGGGGTACATCTGTGGAACCGGAAAATCGAAGAGATTAATCTTGTCACGTTCGATGATGTTCTCAAGAATCGGACCGTCTTTGACTACAATTGGATCATAGGTTTTTTTAATGGCCAGTTGCATCCAGTGTTTGGACATGTCACACATTGATGTGCCGAGCGGCAGTCCCAAGGCGATGGCAAAGTTTTCTTTGGTTGAGTAGGCGCCGGTTAAAACCGAATTTTTATAGCCTTTAACATTTTCAAAGAGGAGGGCGCCGCCATCTTTTTCTTCATTTATTTTGGATATATGGGACAACTCCAGGTTCCAGTCGACCTCTTTTTTAACTCTTTTTAATTTGCCAGCAGCTTCACATTTGCTAATAAAGTCTCTTAAGTCCATGCTTTACCTCTTTTTTTTAAGTTTTTCCAGTTCAGCCTACTGAACGCCGAACTGGCTTTGAGCGGAGCCCAGCTCAACTGAACTTAACTCCATTGATTAACTGTTTTAAAATCATACTCATTGCATCTGTCGGTTCGCTTTTCTTGTTCTCTGCTTTTTTCTTATTCCATACTGATTCCGGCCGAACTTGTAGAATGATGACATTATCAGGGAATTTCAAGTCTGCGTCAATGCCGAATTCTATGTCATAAGCTTTGCCGTAATACTTCTCTATTTTTTTTGACGTGATACAGAGATGGCGCAACTCTTCCGGGCTTAAAGAATTAACTTTGCGCCGTGCTTCATCGACCTCTTTTTCGACAATGTCACTGCTGCCGGTACGATAGACGCACTCAATCTCTTTGCTGCCCCGAATAATTTTGACGGGATCTAAAGTAATTTTATCAATCAGGTAGCTGTCCGGCGTCACCAAACCGCTGACTACAGCCTCTCCCAATCCGTAGCTGGCATCGATAGAGATCTTTGAAGGATCACCATTGATTGGATTGTTCGTAAAAATAACCCCTGATGTTTTTGAGTTAACCATTTTCGGTATGCCAACGCCGATATTAAAAAGGACTCCAATATCGCGATTGACCCGATAAGTAAGTGCCTCGATACAATAAGAGCTGGCCCAACATTTTTTGATATAATCAGACAGATCCCGATCGCCTCTGATATTAAGATAGGTTTCCATCTGCCCCGGCATGCTTACGGCTCCACTCGAGCGCACCGCGACTGGCAGATCCTCAACCCCGCAAATCTCACAGAGCCGGTGATAATCTCTTAGAATATGTTTTTCCAAAGCCTCAGGCATGGTAGCTTTCTCAATCGCGGCCATGGCAAATTCGCTTAAATGAACAATATTTTCAGGGGTTGTCTCCTTACTCTGGTTAGCAATTAACTGCTCCAGTTCAACCTTGATTCCAGACTCTTGCATGAAAATATCATTGGCATGGATGGTAATGGCAAACCCGGGGCTGATTGGAATGTCGGCCTTCAACATCTCCCCGAGGTTTGCATTTTTTTTACCAACCAAAGGGAAATTTTCCCCTTTCAGTTCGTTGTACCAGAGGGTTAATTTTTTTTCTAGATTGTCCATTTCTTATTCCGATAATTTAGTCAAGCGCTTTTATCCGGCATGAGAGGGGTCAGTTTTAAACCCTCTCATGCCGGTTTCAACCAGTTATTCTGTTTAGTGACTATTTGAGAAGTTCTACTATGCCACTATCACCATCAAGTCTGATCAGGTCACCAGTCTTGATAACCGAAGTACCATTACCGGTACCAACGACGGTTGGTAAACCATACTCACGGCAAACAATAGCAGCATGACACATTGGGCCACCGACATCAGTAACCGCTCCGGCAATTTTGGTGAAAGCCGGGGCCCAGCTGGGGGAAGTCGTGGGCGCAACCATGATTTCACCAGCTTGTAACAACGCCAAGTCTGCGACCTTTTTGATGACCCGGGCTTTTCCCTCCACGATCCCACTGGAACCAGGAGACCCATGTAACTCAGTAATATCTCCATCGGCAGTATCAAGGCTGGTGAGCCATTTTTTCAAGACATTGGTGGTCACTCCCCAGAGAACAATCGAGAAGGGTTCGGTAACGACTTCGGGCGGAACGCCTAAGGCCGGCGGTGGTGTCCATTCGCGAAATTTAGCCATAACACCTTTGCGCCATTCAATCTCTTTAGGCCATTTGTTACGACCGGCCGGAACAACCCCGGTGGCCCAGGCCCGAACCATATCATCAATCAGAACTTTAATGTCGGCTCGATTCAGGTACCAGATATCTTCTACCTCTTTAATCATGCCGCCATCGACCAGAACCCGCGACAGATCTCTCATCTTGTTCCAGAAAACTGAATGAAACCAGTGCTCAACATAAAAGAGATGGTTTTCAACATAAGGGAAAACCTTACGCGCAATTCCTAAAGCTTCTTGAAAGGCTTTTTTGTCATCCGGGTTTTGAAAGAGCTCCATATATTCATCTACAATACGGTCACGCTCAGCAATCAGCTTCGCCGTTGGCCGGCTCGGATCTTTGCCCGCCTGCAGGGATTCGATATGCATCTTGATATTGGCCAGAGGGACATCGAGATCGTCGTTCCAGGATCTGTTATGATGAAACCAGCCAGTTCCGGTAGAGATATGGAACCATGGGTAACGGGCTTCCTCAAAGGCCGCCAGCCACTTTTTACCATTATCTGAAGTTCCTAGTTCTTGCTGCAGTGAGGCAAAACTGGTTTGCGCATCAAGCTTAGATTCAAGCTTAAATTCCAACGCCATTTTTGCCAGTTTGATCAACTCGCTATCGGGTCGATACATAACCACATCGATACCTGAAACCATTTTTGTCAGGGTCGCCATCGGGATGTCGGGGAAAAATTGGTTGGCAGTATTAATAAAAGTTACATAGGCTGCATAACCAAGGTTAAGCATCTCAAAATGGTATTGCCAGACTTTAAAACCCATATTGATGAGTTCGTCATACTGAACCCCGAGATCGTAACCACTGCCCATGCCCCGATGCTCAAAAACCACGCTCTCATCTTCCATCTCGGGCAGGTTTTTAAACTCAACCGCCTCCAGCTCTTCAATCAGTTCGATGGTTTTCTCAACCCAACCATCGTAAATTTTATCCCAGTTTTCGTAATAGTGGCCCGCCCGCTTCATAAAGAGAGGAATCCGGGCCTCAATCTCTTTGGGATCAGCAATGCCGATCGGTGTAATATAGACATGACCATTGACAATGCGATGATCGATGCCTTTGGCCGGTGGCACCATGAAAATTCTTGAGTTATATTGGGAGAGAGCCAGGTACCAGGCCTCATCCCAAATCAGGTCGAACGGAGTATGGGGTTCAGGGTAGTGGAGGCCGTCATAATACCAGAGCTGTCCGCTCTCGTACTCTTTGCGCTCTTTATCATCAGTCGAAAACTGATAATAGTAAGGATACATTCTTTCCCATCCTTCAGTTCCTTCAATCGCCGGAACATCATGCGGATCCAAAAACTGCTTAGCCATAACCCATCTTCCTCCAGATTCAGTGATTGATGTCCCATAAAGCTGATGCAGAAGGCACCGAACTTTGCTTCGCCCTGCTTCGCAAGAGGACAGAGCTCAGCCCGGCTCGGGCTGAAGCCCTGCCTGGAGGTCTGTCCCTGCACCGAGACATAAATTGTTTATTTACAAGGTGATCCAGCGGGGTTTGTCGAATCTTTCCGTGGATCTTATCAGCCGGTTTGAGTAGTCGATGATCAACTCTTTTTTTATCATTTTTTCGAGGTCTCTGAATTTTTGATTATTCAACAAACGTGAAACATCTATGGGATCCTTGAATGTCATTTCCAGCAGGTAATCAGCCCGGCCTCCATAAAGCATGTGCCACTCCTGGGTGAGCTCGACAAAATCTAATTTGCCTATGGCCTTTACAACCTGTTCCAAGATGCGTTTGTAGTCATCCTTCTTATTGGGCCTGACATTGTAGTAATGGTTCCACTTCCAGACCCCCTCCTGGATGGTATAGGGTTCATTGCTGACTCTTCCCGTCGAAAAGCCCAGCGCTGTGGTTCGGTTATTGATATAAAAATTGAGTTCATTGGTGATCTTGCGGAATCCCTCCGAGATCACAATTTCATTTATCAGGTTTATATTATCAGTGCTGAACACGGCAACAGTAGTCGGGCCGGCTCCCACCTCGACATAGTAGCCGCCAACAATTTGTAGTCCCAGAGAAGTTATCTTGGGGTTATATTTTTCAGTTATGAAGGCAAGGTATTCGTCCTCTTTGTCTCTTTCGACATTCCATTGCTGAGTATAAAGTACATTCATTTTTTTACCCTCAAAATATTAATTAATTTGACAGTTCTCTTTAATCGTGTATATAAAACGGTTCTAATACGATTATGTAATTATTTCTATGGCGCTGATAGTGTCATAGAATAGTATTTTAGACAAGGTATTTAAACTGATTTATATCATAAGTTTTTCTTATGCATATAAGTGTGAAATAAATCTGTAACCACTTGATTTATTAGATAATATGTCAATATTGAAAGACAATCTTAAACAACTTTATTATTTTTATGAAGCGATTCATAATCATAATATATCAACGGCGGCAAAAAAACTTTTTATTTCTCAGCCAGCGGTCTCAATGCAGATCAAAAAACTTGAGAGCTGTTGTGATATAAAATTGATCGAGAAAAACAGTTGTAAAAAGATTTTGCCGACGGCTGAAGGTAGGAAACTCTATGAATATCTTGATAAGATTTTTAAATTACTGGATAAGGCCGAAGCCGAACTGAAAAAGATGGGGGCTGAAAAGCAGGCCCATATTACGATCGGCACCACTCCAACTTATGGTAAGTTTATTTTGCCGTATATTTTCGAAAACTATACCGGTCCTAATTCCCAGTGTCACATCAAGGTAGTCTCGGAAAGTTCGATCTCTCTGCTTGAAAGCTTGAGACAGAACAATGTTGACATTGTGGTCATGGCACTTTGGAAAAAGCTCTCCCTGAGGAGTTTTCAGGTGCACCATCTGGGGCAGGAAGAAGTTCTTCTGCTTTCAACCCCGGATCATCATTTGCAAAGACAAAAGTGCATTTTGCTTAAAGATTTGCAGAGTGAGAAATTTGTCATGCGGGATGATCAGTCGGGGACTCGAAAGTACATACTTAGAGAATTTAAAAAAAAGGGCATTGCCCTGCCGGTGAGTATTGAGTGCGAAAGCCCGGATCTGGTCAAGGAATTGATTATGGAGGGAAAGGGAATAGGTTTTCTCACGCGAACGAAGATTCGCAAAGAGTTGGCGGATGGCCTGATTAAACAGGTTGATCTGGGGGAACATCAGTTTTTCTTGGATATTGCCATCGTTTTGAACAAGCGGCAAAGCTTAAAACCGGAAATATGTGATTTTGTTGATTGTATTATCAGAACCAAACAGAATCTCAATGTCGCGCTATAAGAGAGTAACCTGGCACAACCGGAATCAGGCAAGCCAACGAAACAAATCGTAACTATTCAATCATCGTAACAATTCAGATGCCGTTTGCAAACTGTCTGGATTGGGGTCATTGCTGGCATAAGGTGCGTCAGCACCCCAGCTTTGACCCCGTTTATGAGGGCGAAGCAATGTTCGCCGCTATTTATTATGGCTTTATGGTGGGTACCTGAATAGTTACCAATCATCAATTCAAATATTAGCCTCAGACGCACACAGACAAAGACGAACAAAATCTTCAAAACCTGTGAAGGGCTTGTGGCTAAAAAATTTGGCCGTTTTACGTAAAGATTGATGGCTTCGTAAAAAGTTTCATAACCGTCATACCGGCGAACGCCGGTATCCAGAAGTTATTGAATTAACTGGATTCCGGCTTTCGCCGGAATGACGATTTAAGGACTTTGTGGACTTTTTACGACGCCATCAAAGATTCATTAGCAATTAACGTTTGTCGTACATTTCCTGATAATACTTCTGATAACTTCCATCTCGGACTTGATTGAGCCACTCCTGATTGTCGAGATACCAGTCAATCGTCATCTCCATGCCTTTGACCAGATCGGTTTGCGGCTCCCAATCTAAATCTTGCTTGATCTTTTCCGCATCAATTGCATAGCGTTGGTCGTGTCCCTGGCGATCACCGACAAACGTGATCAGGGTTTCGCGGGCGCGGCCATCCGGTAAAGGGCCGAGACGGCGATCCAGAGACCGGCATAAAAGTTTGACCAACTCGATATTCTCCATCTCATTGTGGCCGCCGATATTGTAGGTTTCGTTTGTTTTTGCAGTTCTCATTACCAGTTCCAGAGCCCGGCAATGATCCTCGACATAGAGCCAGTCGCGGATATTCTTTCCGTCCCCATAGACCGGCAGGTCGCGGCCTTCAAGGGCGTTGCTGATCATCAGTGGGATCAGTTTTTCGGGAAACTGATAGGGGCCGTAATTGTTAGAACAGTTGGTGATCAAGGTGTCGAGTTTGTAGGTGTGATGATAGGCCCGAACCAGGTGGTCGGCCGAAGCTTTGCTCGCCGCGTAGGGGCTGTTGGGGCTGTAGGGAGTGGTTTCGGTAAAGTAGCCTTCCGCTCCCAGGGAGCCGTAGACCTCATCGGTTGAGACCTGAAGAAAACGGCACTTGTGGCCAGCTGTACAGTAAGCCCGAAAAGCTTCAAGCATCGTAAAGGTGCCGACAATGTTAGTCTCAATAAAGGCGGCCGGCCCGGTAATACTGCGGTCAACATGGGATTCGGCGGCAAAATTGACGATAAAATTCGGTTTCTCTCTCTTCAATAGGTCATCGATCAGTTCCCGGTTGCCGATATCGCCATGAACAAAGAGGTAGCGGGAGTCAGTTTCAATCTCCGTAAGGTTCTTCGGATTACCGGCGTAGGTGACGGCATCGAGGTTGATAACCTTATAGTCAGAGAAATTGTCAAGCAGCAGGCGGATAAAATTGGAGCCGATAAAACCGAGTCCGCCGGTAACTAAGATTGTTCTCATGGTTTCTAATCCTTTTTTATCTATTTACTCAAGTCGTAAATATTCGGCTTTGTTTTCAAGTTGCCGGGATTGGGGTCATTTCTTGACGAAGGCGTATCGAAATATTCGCTTTTGCCAAGGACAATCCAACAGCCTTTGTCAAGATGTGACCCCCCAGCGAAGCAGGGCGCATCCCAAGGGCACTTCCTCGCTACGCTCACGGCGAGCAAAGTTCGCCGCTATCCGATGTAACTTAACTCTTGAATTGGGGTTGTTGTTCTAAAGTTCTCTCTCTTCCTGTAAAATGTCTTCAAGATAGTCTCGGTAGGGGGAGTTCGGCATCTTTTGCAGGGCTTTTTCCAGACCATTTTGGTCGATAAAACCCATGTGCCAGGCGACCTCTTCGAGGCAGCCGAATTTCAGACCCTGGCGTTGCTCCAAAGTGCCGATGAAGTGGCTCGCTTCGAGCAGGCTCTGATGAGTGCCGGTATCGAGCCAGGCGACGCCGCGGCCGATCTTTCTGACCTGGAGCTCATTTTTTTCAAGGTAGATACGGTTAAGGTCGGTAATCTCCAGTTCACCGCGGGCCGAAGGCTGCATGGCGGCGGCAAGGTCGGCAACCTGATGGTCGTAGACGTAAAGTCCGGGAACTGCAAAATTGGACTTTGGTTGCAGCGGTTTCTCCTCCAGGCTGATGGCGTGGCCGTCCCGGTCGAATTCAACGACGCCGTAGCGCTCCGGATCTTTAACATTGTAACCGTAGACCAAGGCCCCGTTGGAAAAATCGCGGATCGAATCGAGGAAATGAGTCTTGCCGTAGAAGATATTGTCGCCGAGAATCAGGCAGACCGGCTTTCGGTCAATGAACTCGCGGCCTAAGATAAAAGCCTGGGCAATCCCTTCAGGACGTTCCTGGGCGGTGTATGAGATTTCAATGCCAAGATCAGAACCGTCACCTAAAAGATCTTTAAAGCGGGGCAGATCATGCGGGGTTGAGATGAGCAGAACCTCGCGGATACCAGCCATCATGATGGTTGATAAAGGGTAGTAGATCATGGGTTTGTCGTAGATCGGCATCAACTGTTTGCTGGCCACTTTGGTCAGCGGGTAGAGTCGGCTGCCGGCTCCGCCGGCCAGGATAATTCCTTTGGTTACAGGCATGTCCGGTCTTGCTCCTTTTTTTATGGCGTCGTAAAAAGTTCCGATATCCTGCGTTGTTGTGGTTCTCCAGACACTCGACATACTATATGTATGGTCTCGCGCCTGGAGAACCACAACATCTTGTCTATCGAAATTTTAACTTAGCCATCCCGTTTTTACGAGCTTATCTTTTTTTACTCGCCACAAAATTCGAGTTTTTCTTTTTTCAGAAAAGCGCTGACGCCAATGCCGAAGTCACGGGTTCCTGAAGCGGCGATGATTCCCTGACGCTCATTTTCGAGATATTCGGCCAACGATAGTCCTGGTGCTTTAGCCAGTAAATCTTTGGTTAAGGCCTGTGCCCGGCGGGGGCCGCGACTTAAAGAGTGAACCAGTTCTAAAGCTACTTCCTGAGCTTCGCTGCTCTTGACAAAACGGCTGACCAAACCAATCTCGGCCGCTTTAGCGCCATCAATCCGGCCATTGGTAAGAAAAAAATCAGCGGCTCGCGGGCGGCCCAGAGCTTCAATAACGGCAAAACTGCTGCCTCCGTCGGGAACCGCAGCAATGCCGATGTAACCGGCAACAAAAAGAGCATTTTCCGTAGCCAGGCTGATATCAGCCGCCAGGGCCAGACCCACACCGGCTCCGGCACAAACGCCGTCAACCAGAGAGACAAATATTTTGTCCATCCGGCGCAGGGCCAGAACCGTGGAATTTAAAGTGGCTGAAAGTTTTTCAATGGTGTCGGAAATGTTGCCTTGGTCAAGGCCCCGCTGAAAACTTAAGAGATCACCGCCACCGGAAAATATCGGCCCTTCGGCTTCAAGAAGTACGGCTTTAACCTCATCATCCCAACGCAGACTGCGGACGGCATCCCAGAGCTCTATCGCCATTTCAGGACTATAGACGTTGGCTTTTTTCGGTTGATTCAGACGCAAACGGGCACAACCATCTGTTTTTTCAATTGTTACAGTTTTTTGCATGGTCGTTAAATCCTTTTCTGCTATCTATCTGAGAAACAGGGCGAAGCGATGCCCTTTGGGGCTTTCAATGTTTTCAACTTTCTTCACGGCACTACATACTCAATTGTCGGTCGCCTTGTCAACTTTTAAGAGCTTTTCACGGAGTTTCAGGCCGTTTTGATCCGCACCTTGTCGGCTGTTATCAGAGATCTTTTTTTCAGACTTGTGGTTCATCTAGCAGGTCGTTTCCGGGATTGATAAAGTCCACAAATAAGCAAAAAAAACTTGACAGCCCAACGCCTCTAAGCTATAAGCCCCTCACTTTGTTCCTCGGTAGCTCAGTTGGTAGAGCGGGTGGCTGTTAACCACTAGGTCGGCGGTTCGAGCCCGTCCCGGGGAGCCAGATATCAAAATGGTCGTTTTCTTCACTGAAAGCGGCCATTTCTGGTTTTTGGACCAGGTTGTTTTTTGCGATTATATAATATTTCAATTAATCCATGTCGCCCTGACATGTTGTCGAAAAGATACGACCGACACTGTGGGACTAATGAATGTTCAAAAAATCGTAACTATTCAGGTGTCCTCCGTAAAGTTATAACAAATAGCGGTGAACTCTGCTTCGCCCTCATAAACGGGGTCAAAGCTGGGGTGCTGACGCACCTTGTGCCAGCAATGACCCTAGGAGGCTGTCCGAGAACGTCTTTTTTCCCCAGCTCGGCGTTATTTTTTGAAAATAATGCTCGGAATACTAGGTGTATGCCTGTGCTTATTTGAAAAAAATCCTATTCTCGGACAGCCTCCTAGCCCCGGTAGTTTGCAGGGAGGCACCTGAATAGTTACAAAAAGTCAATGAATCAATATCAGTGGCGGCCCTTCACCTTTTTTCAAATAATGTGTAA
>DAOVTG010000196.1 GCA_030633185.1 Deltaproteobacteria bacterium | reverse complement strand
GGTCAAAGGCCCGGTATCTTCAATCTTACCGTCGGCCGTGGATTTAATGACACCACGCGGGCCGTACCGCTTACGAAAAGCCGGGTCTTTCGGATAATCCAGATGCTCCGGCTCCTGCTCGGCATTAAGAGGGTAAAGATTGCCGTAAAACTCATCCAAACCATGATTAGTCGGCAGGTACTTATCCAAATCACCCAAATGATTTTTGCCGAACTGACCGGTCATGTAGCCCAAAGGCTTGAGCATTTCAGCCAGGGTCGGATCTTCCTTCTGAATACCCAGATCTTTTCCCGGCAGACCAACTTTGGTTAACCCGGTACGTACTGCATGCTGGCCGGTGATAAAGGCTGAACGACCGGCAGTACAACTCTGTTCACCATAATAGTCGGTAAAAGCTGTACCCTCGTGGGCAATCCGATCGATGTTCGGAGTTTTATAGCCCATCATCCCGTGATTATTGAAACTCAAGTTCCAGTAACCGATATCATCACCCATGATCACGAGAATATTGGGCTTATCAGTTTTCGCCTGGACTGGGCTCACAAATCCGCCAGCCCCAATTATCAAGGCCAAAGACATACTCACAACAACAGTTAATCGCAACAATCTCATCTTCATTATTTCACCTCGGCTTTAAGCTCTTTTTTGAGAATTTTCCCGGTAGCGCTCATCGGCAGCGAGTCCCGGATGTCGACTATACGCGGGTATTTATAGGCTGCCATCTGCTCTTTTGACCAAGCGATAATCTCCTCAGGTGTCGCCTGTTGTCCCTCTTTAAGCACCACCACCGCCTTAACTTCCTCACCGTGACGATCATGGGGAACACCAATAACTGCGGCCAGAGAGATCGCCGGGTGGGTCAACAATACTTCTTCAAGCTCCCGAGGGTAGACATTAAAGCCGCCCCTGATAACCATATCCTTAACTCGGTCGACGATATAGAAAAAACCATCCTCATCCATCGTACCAAGGTCACCGGTATGAAACCATTTACCACCGTTAAAGGCTGCAGCGGTCTCTTCCGGTTTATTGTAATAACCTTTCATAACATTATGGCCTGAGATAACCACTTCGCCAACTTCACCAACCGCAACTTCTTGATCCTGATCGTCGAAAATTTTAACTTCAACCCCCCAGATCGGAAAACCGATGGATCCGGGCTTACAAGGTTTATGGGTTTGATTGAAAGTGGCAACCGGGCAGGTTTCCGAAAGGCCATAGCCTTCGAGAATCTGCATCTGGTATTTTTCCTCTAAATTTTTGATAATTTCAAGCGGCAGAGCCGCCCCGCCGGAGGCTCCAAGACGCAAAGTTTTACGAATTTGTTCAAAGTCAAAAAGGCCCTCTTTATCCTCAAAATTGAGTATCGCCCAATACATCGTCGGAACCCCGACGAAAATCGTGGCCCCGTGATTCTGGATAGCGTCAAAGACAGCTTCAGGGGTAAATTTGGGGATTAAAATAATCGTACAACCTTTCATCAGACCAGCATTCATCTGCACAGTCTGTCCCAGAGAGTGGAAAAGGGGCAGGCAGATAGCATGACTGTCATCATGCTTTAGACTTTGAAGGTCACGGCTTGCGATCGCATTCATAACCATATTCGAATGTGACAATTCGGCCCCTTTGGGAAAACCGGTAGTCCCGGAGGTATAGAGAATAACCGAAGTATCATCAGAGTTGGTGGCCACCGTTTCAAACTCACCGGCTTGCGGTGCCATCATCATGCCTAAAGTTTGCGTCCCGCTGATCGGCGAAGGAGCGGCCGGATCAGCGGTTATGAGCCAAAAAAGCTCACATGATTCAGTCTCCTGAAAACCTTTAAAACCGTATTCACCCATCGGTAATTCAGGGGTTCCCTGAAAACAGAAAAAGGCCTTGGCGTCACTATCTTTCAGATGATAGGCGATCTCCCGACTTTTTGACAAAACACTGATCGGTACAACCACAGCCCCGGCTTTCAAAATAGCGTAATAGACCATCGGGAAATAGGGCAGGTTAAGACAGCTGACTACAACTTTGTCACCTTTACCGACTCCGGCCGCAACCAGACCATTGGCAATTTTGCAGCAAAAAGTATTGAGCTGAGAGAACGTAAACTGCTGCTCACCGAAAATAATAGCCGTTTTATCGGGATATTCGGAAGCGCTGTAATCTAAAACAGATGCGAGGTTAAGCATATTTTACTCCTGTGGTTTATTCTGTAGTTTAGGTTGTTTGTTAGATTAACAACTTAATAGTCGAAGGAGTCAAAGAGGTCTAAGGGGTCGAAAGGGAAAAACCTTTTCGACCCCTTTGACTTTTTTGACTTTTTTACTACCAAGCTTTTTCAAAGATTTCCTTGAAATCAGCCTCTGAATATTGAACCGGGCTAGCGGCACAACAGGCATCAGCGGCCGCGTGGGCGACCAATTCGGGAATGTCGGCCAGATCAACCTGAACCTGGCAGCGCTCGGCCAGAGCCGTAACACTCTTTGGCACCTCGATTTTTTCCATCAATGATTTGACGGCTTCAATAGCCTTATCAGCAGCCACATCGGCACTTAAGCCGCTAGTATCAACGCCTAAACCTTGGGCGATTTCCGCTAATTGCTCAACTACGGCCGATTTGTTTTTCTCCATCACATAAGGCAGCATGATCGCATTAGCATTGCCATGAGCTAGGCTGTAAATCGCCCCGAGAGCATGAGCCAGAGAGTGAGCATTGCCCAGTTGAGCACTGTTAAAAGCAAGGCCGGCGCAATACTGAGCCTGGCACATATTGTCGCGGGCTTCCATATCATCACCATTTTCCACGGCCCGAGGCAGGTATTTGGCAATCAATTTTATGGCAGCTAGAGCCAGACCTTGAGCGTAGGGGGTGGTAATTGTCGAAATGTAGGCCTCAATCGCATGAGTCAAGGCATCCATCCCGGTTCCGGCGGTAATGTAGGGTGGCATGGAACGAGTCAGCAAAGGATCATTAACCGCGACAATCGGTAAAATTTTCGGATCGACAATCGGAGCTTTGAGGTGACGAGCGGGATCAGAGATTACCGCCGACGCCGTAGCTTCAGCTCCGGTTCCGGATGTGGTATTGACAGCTACCAGCACCGGACAGGGCTGCCAAACCCCGAACAATCCCATGTAATCAACAATACTTCCGGGATTATTTACCATTATACCGATAGCTTTAGCGCAGTCATGCGGGCTCCCGCCGCCAAGCGAGATCAAACAGTCACAATTCTCTTTGCGAAAAACTTCAAGACCTTCATCAACGTTGCTAACCGTTGGATTGGGTTGGGTTCCGTCATAAACAACATAGGCGAAAATTTTAGCCTCCAGGGCATCGGTTAAGATTTTGAGAATGCCGACATCAACCACCCCTTTATCGGTAACGATCAAAGCTTTTTTCAAACCCATGGCCGCCAGATTATCGGGCACCAACTTGTGGCAGCCCTCCCCCATCAAAGCAATCGGCGGGGCGAAGGCCATCCTCGTTTTACCCATGATTTTAAGGACTATACCAACATGGTTATGAACTGCATCAAGGGTCGCATCAGGAACATCAAAAACGGAATCGTTCGGAGGCAGAGCTTCTTTGGTCATCCATTCCGGCAAACGATCGTCCTCTTTCGTAAAACCGGCTCGCTGGTTAAAATCACGCTCCATCCGCAAAACTCGAATCCCTAAAGCGGCAAAGGTATTTTCATTATAAGATAAACCGGTAAAAGCAGTGATGCTTTCGAGAATGTATTTCACAACCTCCGGCTTATCCATGGTTGCCATCCCTAAAAAGAGACAAAAACCGGTGGCATCAAAAGCTGCGGCACTGATCTGGGACACGGCCGAGGGTAAGAGCTGATTTTCTCCATCTAAGGGATCGGCAAAGGGCTCAACTCCGAAGAGATGATTGAGCAGAGTCGAGCCAGCAGTGTGATCAGCCCCCATGGTCGAAGTTGCATAGGTGACGCCCATCCCCTTCAAGGCGCGGGGATCATAGGCAGCCATCGACTGACCCTTGACCACCGGGGCCCGCTCAACGCCGTAATGTTTGGCCACAGTCGCCGTCCCGGAACCTAAGAGTCGGCCTTTCTCCGTGCCTTTTCCAATTTCTGATAAAAGTTCAAGCACGCCTTCGGCATCACCAAATTCCAATTCTCCGGCTTCCATGAGCACGCCCATAGTACAACCGGTCTCCATGGTATCGGTGCCGAAATCATCATTCATCCGATCCATCAAAGCGATCGCATCGAGATCGGCAATCCCGCAATTTCCACCATGCGCCCACAGGGTTTCGTATTCGGGTTGTTTGGTCACATATTCGCCATTTTTATCGTAAAAAGTGCCGGAACATTTTATGATGCAACCAGTATGACAACCATGTGTGGATGCACCTTTACCCCCACGCTCCTCCTGCAAAGTTGCCAGAGTTCCACCATTAATCGCCTCGGATTGGTCAAATACACCTTTGGAACAGTTGTAAGCGGGAAAGGCACCGACGCTATTGGTCGTTTCCATCAAAATAGCGGTGCCGAATGACGGCAGGCCCTCACCGGTCATCACCGCAGCCCGGAGAGTCTCTACCAATTTAAGATTGGCCTCTTTGAAAGCTTCGGGAGCAACCGGCTTACGCAGAGAGCTGCCGCCGCGATCAATCACAATTACTTTGATTCCTTTTGCCCCCATGACGGCTCCGACCCCACCGCGACCGGCATGACGGGTCGGGCGAAAATTAGTATCTGTAAAAGCGATGGTTGAGTTGGCATACCCCAACTCCCCAGCCTGACCAATGCTGATCACGGCAACTTTATCACCATGTTCGGCTTTTATTTTTTCAACCAGATCATAATTGCCGAGCATCCGCAATTCATTACATAAAGAG
>DAOVTG010000208.1 GCA_030633185.1 Deltaproteobacteria bacterium | reverse complement strand
TCCTGGTCCTCATGGCCGACCAAAAAATCTCCCCCTCAGCTATAAAAACCGAACTCAAACGCCGCTTCGGCACCTCCGGATTGACCGAAAAGGCAAGCCGTATAATAGGGGTTGCTGACCATGCGTAATTTATGCTATGGAGGATCCGATATATCCTGATAGGGCGATTTGATCTGATGCCGATGTTTTTTGAATGGTCCTATCTTAATGGTTGTATGAGGTTTCCTGATGGATTTTAATACAGTATTGCAGTTACAGGTTCAGGGTTATCCCAACCGCTTAAAAAGTTATCTGGTGGGTCGGGAGGAAGGGCGCTATTTGATTATAAAAATCCCTATGGTCGTTGGGAGGAAGCCGGAAGAAGTTTTTGCAAAAGATAAGGAGTTGGTTGTAAGGTATGTACATAGGGGGAGTGTCTTTGGTTTCAGATCGCCTATCATGTTACCTGTACTGGAACCCTTTAATGTTGCGTTTGTTAAATTCCCCAAGAAAATTGAAGATTATAACCTGAGGACTCATAAAAGGTTTGATTGCAGCCTTCCCGCGCGCCTGGAGGTTGTGACCCGACATCAAGATAGAACAATGCGTTTTAAAGGAGTCGTTGGCGATATTAGCAAAGGTGGATGTAAGGCGACAATTGGTCTGGAAGGACTGGGGTTGGGTAAAAAATCTCTCAAAATTCAGTCGGCCATTGCGATCTTTCTCTTTTTGCCTGGAGTAGAGGGTGAATTTTTTCTGCCGGGTGTGGTAAAAAGTATGTCGCAAGATAGTGAAGTGCTCTCCTTGGGCATTCAGTTTGTTGATCTTAGCGGTAACAACCAGAGTCAATTAGATAAATTTCTTGCTGCCAATCAAGTGTGATCTATTGAGAAATAGATGAATAAATTTTCTGATTTGTTGGAATTGGCCTGCCATCTGGGAGCGGCGGATGCGACTTTGATCGAGGTTAAAGATATTGTGGTTAAAGATGAGCTCGCCGGGATGTGTTTGGAGCCGCGTTGCGATGGTTATGGTTGCTCTATGAGTTGTCCTCCGCAGGTTGCCGGGCCGCAGGGTTTTAGAGAGATGATGGTCGATTATAGCAAAGCCTTGGTTTTTAAACTTGAAGTTCCGAAAGAGGTCTCTTTTTCATTTGAACGGAATGAAGTTTTGGCTCTGATTCATGAAATTGGGGCCGGGGTTGAGAGGGAGGCGCATAAATTGGGAGCGTCTCAGGCTCGGGCCTTTGCCGGGGGTTCTTGTAAAGAGCTTTTTTGTGCAGATTATCCGGAGTGTCGGGTGCTGGATGAGGGCAAGGCTTGCCGAAACTCCCATCTTGCTCGGGCCTCAATGTCCGGTCATGGTATCGATGTCGGCAAGTTGATGGAAATTGCAGGCTGGCCCCAAAAGTTGGTGGTTGACAAAGATGAGTCGATGGCAACCTTTACCGGCCTAGTGTTGCTTGCTTGAGGTTGTCTGTAGAGTAAAATTAATCGTAACTTCCAAGTAACAACTTTTTTAGCCACAGACTCACATAGACAAGCCCGGACAAAAGCCCGAGCCGGGCTGAGCTGTGTTCCCTTCGAGGGCGAGGCAAAGTTCGCCGTTACCCGCTACGACTTAACTTCTAGAAAATTTTTCAGAATTGCCATGCCGGCTTCGGTGAGGATTGATTCGGGGTGGAACTGGATGCCCCAGATCGGGAGCTCGCGGTGGCGTATGGCCATGATCTCTTGATCGTCACAGGCGCGGGCTGTAACCTCAAGGCAGGCGGGCAGGGTTTTAGGGGCGATTACCAACGAATGGTAGCGGGTTGCGGTGAAAGGGTTGGCGATTTCTTTAAAAAGTTCGCGGCCGTCATGCTCAACCTCGGAGGTCTTGCCGTGCATGATACGGGCGGCGCGGACAATCTCGCCGCCAAAGGCGGCCCCGATACTCTGGTGGCCGAGACAGACGCCTAATATCGGCAATTTCCCGTTAAAATGATTGATCGCGGCAACCGAGATCCCGGCTTCGGTTGGGGTGCAGGGGCCAGGTGAAATAACGAGTCGATCCGGCCGCAACTCGGCGATGCCGTCGAGTGTAATTTCATCATTTCGTTTGACGATTACCTCTTCCCCTAATATACCAAAATACTGGACGATGTTGTATGTAAATGAATCGTAGTTATCGATCATTAAAAGCATAAGGGGGTAATCCTATTTAGCAAAACCATCGACGATTAGGGTTCCGCTTTTGCTATCCTTGCTCACCTGCAGATAGTTGCGTTTGGCACAGTCTTGCAACATCTCGCTGAACGAGCGGTAGCCGATGGTGGACTCGTTAAATGACGGCCGCTTGCGTTGCATCGTCTGTTTGATCATTGAAGACCAGAGAATCTCTTTATTCTCTCTTCTTAAGGCGGTGATCGAGTCAAATAGTAATTTGAAAGCTTCTCGTTTTTCATCAGAGAGGTCGCCGGTGAGTTGTGGCGGTGTCATCTGTGAGGCCTGCTCCAGATCTTCGTAAAAGATAAATTCGTCGCAGTTGTCGCTTAAGAGGTCAGAGGTACTATCGCGCATGCCGATGCCGATTACCTGTTTGCCGTTCTCTTTGAGCTTGGAAACCAGAGGCGAAAAGTCGGAATCGCCGGAGACAATGACGAATGTATCAATATGATCCTTGGCATAAGACATATCCATGGCATCGACGCAGAGGCGGATGTCGGCTGAATTTTTGCCGGTCATGCGCCGTTTCGGAATCTCGATCAACTCAATCGCCGCCGCGTGCAACTCTTCCTTGAATTTGGCGTAGCTGGCCCAGTCGGCATAGGCTTTCTTGGCGATCACCTTGCCCTTCTCAACCAGTCTCGCAAGAATTAGTGCAATTTCAAATTTTTCATTTTTTTTGCGATTTTTAAAGCCCAAAGCGAGGTTTTCAAAGTCGATGAAAACGGCCAGGGTGTGCTCTTTTTCAGACATTATTGAGGTCGCTCCATGAGTAAGAGAGTGGGTTTTAATCATAGATGGTCGGCTCTTTGAACCGACCGAAATCAGCCTACTAAATGCGGGCGGCAGAGTCAAGTGCAATGTGGGGAGGTTCTTTTTTACATTGCCATCACACTTGAAATTTTCGTAATTGTTGTGTATACTGGCAAGGTAATGACAGAAAGTAAGGAGGTGCCGTAATGCTGGCTACAATTACTAGTAAAGGGCAGATAACTCTGCCCAAAGAGCTGCGTGAAAAGTTAAATCTTGGTTATGGTGATAAAGTAGATTTTTTTGTTCGTGAAGATGGTCATGCGGAGATGATACCGATCAAAACCTCCCTTCGTGATCTAAAAGGGTTAGTCTCTTCACCTGTAAGTAATGTTACGTTGCAAGACATTGAAGAAACCATTGCTCTGGAGGCTGTGGCAAATGATCGGAATTGACACTAATATTCTGGTGCGTTACATCACGCAGGATGGGGTGGAAACCGATGCTGCAAATTATTTTCTCGAAAATGAGTGCAGTGAATTCAATCCGGGGTTTTTGTCGTTGGTGGTTTTATGTGAATTGGTGTGGGTTTTGCGCCGGGCTTACAAATATGAAAATATAGATATCTGTATGATTTTGGAAAAAATTTTCACAACGCGGGAATTTAGCATAGAACATTCGATGATCGCCTGGCGGGCACTGAGACTGTTTAAAAACTCAAATGCTGATTTTTCCGACCATGTTATTGGCGAAACCAATTCACACTATGGTGTCTCGACGACTATGACCTTAGATAAAAAAGCTGCAAAAACGGTCAATTTCACACTGCTTGAGACATGACGAAACCGGGTAGTTTTGCAGGTTAATTTATAAACTGGGAGATTAATTGTTATGGGTCTAAAAGATGATATTGCGGAATCGGTTAAGGATGCGATGCGCAAGAAAGAGAAGGTTCGTCTTGGAGTTTTACGGATGTTGATGTCGGAGATGAAAAATCGTCAGATTGAGTCTCGGAAAGAACTGGAAGATGCGGATATTCTTCAGGTTATCACGCGCATGGTTAAACAGCGCCACGATTCGGCCGAGCAATTTAGCAAAGGCGGGCGGGAAGAGTTAGCGGCCAAAGAGCTGAGTGAGATTGAGGTTTTGCAGGGTTATCTGCCGGAAGCGCTTTCTGAAGCTGATCTTGAAAAACTGGTGCAAGAGGCAATTGCCGAGACTCAAGCCACGAGCAAAAAAGATATGGGCAAGATCATGAAAGTTGTAATGCCGAAAATTGCCGGTCGGGCCGATGGTAAAGCGGTTAATATGATGGTTGTTCGGCTTTTGGGATAGTTGGATAGTTGATGTCAACTGAGAAAATTTCGCCTTTGACGCCGGAGGGCCAGGCCGCCAGGATTCTTGAACTTGATCGGGTTCTGGTGCTGGTGGCAGCAAAAGCTTGTACGGCTCCAGCTAAAGCTCTGCTTCTGGATTTAGAACCGGTTCCGGCTACCGAGATTTTAAGGCTTAGAGAGGATTTGCGCCAGACCGCGGCTTTTATGGTCTTGGTTCGAGAATGCGGAGCGGTGCCGCTGTCCGGGGTTGAGGATCTCAACCCTTTTCTTGAGGAGATTCGTTTTCCCGAAAGCTGGCTGCCGCCGCGTGAATTGCTGGTTATAGCGTACACTTTTGCCGCTTTGGAGCGGGTGCGCGATTACCGCGACCAGGCGGCGGAGCGGGCCGCAGATCTTTTTACGC
>DAOVTG010000243.1 GCA_030633185.1 Deltaproteobacteria bacterium | reverse complement strand
CGACCCCAAGGGCATGCGGACCTATGATGAACCCAAGTTGCTCTATTTTCCGGATGTCGAAGAGATGGGTCGGCGTTACGAAGAGGATAATCCCGGTTTTTTCGATCTTCAGGTCGAAGCTACTAAAGAAGAAGATGCGGCTTCGATCTGTACCACTTCAGGAACCACCGGTGACCCCAAACTTTCTCTCTTGAGTCATAGAAATATGGTGCAGATGGCCCGTAACCTGGGAGAGGTCGACAAAAAGTACGAAAGTGACGAGTTTGTCTCCTTTTTGCCGTTGCCCTGGATTGGCGAACAGATGATGGCCATCTCGAGCTCCCTGCTTTTTGGTTTTACGGTTAATTTTCCTGAAAAACCGGAAACCGCTCAGGATAACGTTCGGGAGATCGGACCCCATGTCATGTTTTCACCGCCCCGGGTCTGGGAGAATATGGCGGCTATGGTGCAGGTCAAAATTATGGATGCATCGAGATTCAAACGGTTTGTCTATAATAAATGTCTGCCGATTGGTTATCATTGGGCCGACATCAAGTTTCAGAAAAAAACCCCCACCATGATGGATAAGATTAAATACGGGATTGCCTACTGCCTGGTTTTTCGGGCTTTAAAGGATCGTCTCGGTTTTACTAATATTCGCAGCGCCTCGACCGGCGGGGCCGCCTTGGGCCCTGATACGTTCCGCTTCTTTCATGCTCTAGGGGTTAATCTTAAACAGATTTATGGCCAGACTGAGATCTCCGGGATCTCCTGTATTCATCATGATGGTGATATCGATTTCGATTCGGTGGGTAAGCCGATTCCCGGAACCGAGATCAAAATCACTGAAGAGGGGGAGATTGTATCCCGCAGCTCCTCACTTTTTATGGGCTATTTTGAGAACCAGAAGGCCACCGACGAGACTATTATTGATGGCTGGCTTCACTCCGGTGATGCCGGTTATTTTGATGACAAGGGTCACTTGGTGGTTATCGATCGGGTCAAGGATGTTATGACCCTGGGCGACGGTACCAAATTCTCGCCGCAATTCATTGAAAACAAACTGAAATTCAGCCCCTATATAAAAGAGGCCGTGGCGATTGGGCACGAGCGCGATTATATTGTTGCTATGATTTGTATCGACTTTGAGATCGTCGGTAAATGGGCCGAAAATAACCGCCAGGCTTATACTACCTATACTGATCTGGCTTCACAGGATCCCATCTACGGTATGATCCAGGAAGAGGTTGCTAAGGTTAATGAGAGTCTGCCCGAGGCTGCCCGAGTTCACAAGTTTGTCCTGTTATACAAGGAACTTGACGCCGATGACGATGAGCTGACTAGAACGCGTAAGGTTCGGCGCCGTTTTGTTGATGAAAAGTACTCCGATATAATCGAAGGGATGTATGCAGGTAAGGATGTTATCCATATCGAGACGATCATCAAGTACCAGGACGGCAAAACCAGGCAGTTAAAGACCGACATTAAGGTGAAAAGTTTTAAATAGCCGGTTTTAAGCCCGGTTTTTCAGGAGGCGATCGTCACGATGGATTTTTTTCTTCAACTGCTGGTGAGTGGAATTGTAGTTGGCAGTATCTATGCCCTGGTTGCTTTGGGGTTCGTACTGATCTACAAAGCTACCGGAGTAATCAATTTTGCCCAGGGTGAGTTTCTCATGGTTGGTGCCTACGTCTGTCTGGCGCTGGTGGCCCAACTCCATATACCATTCTGGATAGCTTTTGTTCTGACCATGGTGGTCACCGTGGTCTTAGGGTTGATAATTGAACGTCTGGCTTTGCGGCCGATGATCGGGGAGCCGATCATCTCGATTATCATGTTGACAATCGGTCTCTCCAGTGTTTTGAAGTGTGTTGTGCTGGTTATTTGGGGTCCCAATAATCGGGTCTACCCACAGTTCTTCTCTCAGGTTCCGATTCACTTAGGGCCGGTGGTCATTTCTCAGGTCTATATCTGGTGTGTCGGTTTCGCCATGCTCTTTCTCGCGATGTTTACCCTCTTCTTTCGTTATTCCTCATCGGGGATTGCCATGCGCGCCGTGGCTGATGATCAGCAGGCCGCCCTCTCGATGGGCATCAGTGTCAAAAAAGTCTTTGCCATGGCTTGGTGTATTGCCTTTCTGGTTGCCGGTGTCGGTGGCGTTTTCCTCGGTAATATCAACGTTGTTAATGTCTCATTAGGTTTCTTCGGATTGAAAGTTTTTCCGGCCGTTATCTTGGGCGGGCTCGACAGTATTCCCGGGGCGATTCTCGGAGGTCTGCTGATTGGTGTCCTCGAAGCGATGACCGGAGGTTATCTCGACCCCATTATCGGCGGCGGTACCAAAGAGGTGATCCCCTTTGTCGTTCTGGTTATTATCCTGATGGTTAAGCCTTATGGCTTCTTCGGGACAGAAGAAATAGAGAAGGTATAAATAAATGAGCGCACATATTTGTGGTGATTATAAAACTAGTTACAAAGCGGACATGGTTCTTTTTCAGACCGTTTTTTCCAAATTCTGGCTTGTCGCCTTTCTGATTTTCCTTTGCATCATCCCTCATTTTCTCGACGACTATGTTCTCTATGTCTGTAACATGATCGGGATTGCGATCATTGGGGCCTTGGGGCTCAATATTCTGACCGGATTTACCGGGCAGATTTCGTTGGGGCATGGAGCGTTTCTCGGTGTCGGGGCTTATGCTTCCGCTTACCTGGTGATGGATTTAGGCCTTCCCTTTTTTGTTGCGATGCCATGTGCCGGTCTGATTGCGGCGATATTTGGTATGGTTTTCGGGATCCCGTCCCTGCGCCTGAAAGGGCTTTATCTGGCAATTGCCACTCTGGCAGCCCAATTTATCATCGAATATCTGATGGTTCATGTCGAGCCCGTTACTAACGGGGTTCTCGGTAAAATGGTTGATTTCCCTTCGATTTTCGGCTTTGTTTTCGATACCGACCTAAAATATTTTTATCTGATTGGGACGATGGCGATTCTTGCTACCATGGTCTCCAAAAATATCGTTAGAACCAGGCCCGGCCGCGCTTTTATTTCGATTCGTGATCAATACATCTCGGCTGAGGTTATGGGTGTCAACCTCTTTCAATACAAGTTGATGGCTTTCGCTTTCAGCTCTTTCCTGGCCGGTATCGCTGGTTCTTTATGGGCTCACTATGTGACCATCATAACCCCGGAACATTTTACCATCGGGGTTTCCATTGAATATCTGGCGATGATCATTATCGGGGGCTTAGGACATATTATCGGCTCGATCTTTGGTGCGATCTTCATGGTTCTGCTGCCGGAAGTGCTCAGGGTTATGAGTGGTGCCTTGAGTGGTGAGTTTCCGATGATCGTCAACATCTTTGCCGCCATTAAAGAGGGTATCTTCGGTCTTATAATTATCGGTTTTCTGGTCTACGAGCCCGATGGCATGGCTCATCGCTGGCAGATGATTAAGGCCTATTGGAAACTCTGGCCCTTCTCGTATTAGGTTGTAACTATTCAGGTGCCCACCATGAAGTTACAATAAATAGCGGCGAACTTTGCTTCGCTCTCATAAACGGGGTCAAAGCTGGGGTGCTAGCGCACCTTGTACCAGCAATGACCCCAATCACGGCAGTTTTGATGCCCTCGTAAAAAGTCACGGGATGGCTAAGTAAAAATTTCGATATACAAGATGTTGTGGTTTTTCAGGCGCGAGACCATACATGTAGTATGTCGAGTGCCTGAAAAACCACAACAGCGCAGTAGATCGGACTTT
>DAOVTG010000276.1 GCA_030633185.1 Deltaproteobacteria bacterium | reverse complement strand
ATAGCGGGCTCCGGCATAAAGATAATCTTGGGCGGATCATGTTTGATTTTATCCGCCATTTCACTTTGGGTGGCAACCGTCTCTATCGAGACCAGCAGACGATCAAGAGAGATTGGCAGCTCCCATTTGGGCACCTCTTTTTCAACCACTAAACGAAAACGCTCCAGTTTTTTTTCATCTTCAAACGGTATCCGAACATCGGTTACTTTAATCTCTCGCAAAACAGCCTGGCGCTCTTGGTGATTGCTGTCGAGTTTTGCCGTAAACCAGACCGCACCAAACATCGGCTCTTCCTCTTTTTTAAATTCGAGGGAGACCGCCGCCCGACTTTTCAGAAGGTCACCCTCCAGACTCTCCGGTTGCGGTTGGTAGATAACAATTGTGGCTTCGGATGTTTCAATCTCTCGCGGCCAAACATTCTCCGTAACCTCCTGGGCCTGAACCACAGCCCCGCAGAGCACGATGATACCAAGCAGTAAGATTATCCGCCATTTTAGATGCAACATTACTCGAGACCTCCATACCTGTTTCCCACCTGAAGATAACAATTCAGTGTAGTGTATTATTGTTGTAAATTTGGTAAATTTTAGCTGAATCTGGGGAAAAAGAGAAGGCCGGGAAAATCCCCAGCCTTCTCTTTTTTCTACTCATTCGTAGCAATCTTGCTCGTGATCTTGATTTGAGCAGAAAGCGTTTATGCTAGAAATTCCAGAATTCGTCGATCTCGGCATCGCTGAAATCCCAGATGGCATCATGGGGCGGTACTTTTTCATCAACGAAGAATTCCGGCAGCCGGTCATGGGCGTTGGTGAGACCGGCGGCCTGATTAAAGGCCCGTTCGGTTTTCAGAACCGACATACCTAAGGCGGTTACATCATCAACCGTCATCGAGATACCGAAACGGGCATTTAGCATGTCGACGATTGCGGGCAGGGCGGTTTCATCATCGAGAACCGCAAAAGCGATAAAGAGACAGAGTCCGGTACTGTCGATTGCCGCCGTCGCAATCTGAAGATTACGGGAGAGTTCAACTTGGCCCTCTTTCTGCAACGGATCGATAAAGCCGCCACATTTAAGAATATTGGTGGCTACAGAGTAGCCGGCAGTATGATCGGCACCCATAGTTGAAGTACAGTAGGTAATCCCGATCCCCTTGACCGAGCGCGGATCGTAAGCCGGAATCGCCTGATTCTTGACCACCGGTACCCGGCTTAAGCCGTAAACTTTGCCGGTAACCCCGGCCCCAGAACCTAAAATCCGGCCCAACGGAGTCCCCTCTTTAACCTCTTGCAACAATTTAAGCAGCCCCGGCCCGTCGCCGAACTCTATAATCCCGGCTTCCATCGCCACGCCAATAGTCACCGCCATCTCAATTGAGTCGACGCCGATATCATCCATGATACTGTCGGCCTGGGCCAAAATATCTAGATCGGCAATACAACAGTGCGCCCCCATGCCCCAGATCGTTTCATACTCGAAACCGGAGGTCACATAATTACCCTCTTTATCAACATAAACCTGAGAACATTTCATAACACAGCCAGCATGGCAGCCATGCTTGACTTTACCGCCCCGAGCCTCGATCATTTCGGACATCTTTTCGCCACTGATCATCTCATGTTGATCATATTGACCGGTACGAAAATTTCTCGTCGGCAGACCCCCAACTTCATTGACAATATTAATCAGGACATTGGTACCGTAAGCACCCAAAGCGGAACCGCAAACCGGGTGATCGATCAGGGCCTTGGCAAAGGTTTTGGCGGCGGCCTTAAACTTCACTTCATCAGCCAGAGGAATACTTCTCGGCGCATCGACGGCATCGATGAGGATATATTTTACACCTTTGGAACCCATCACCGCGCCTAAACCACCACGACCCAGACTGCGCAATTTACCATCCGGATCTTTTACCGAAATATTGGCTGAAAGCTGACAGCGCTCACCAGCCTGACCGATACTTAAAAGACCGCAATCTTTCTTGTCCGCGACTTTCAATTTTTCAATCAGAGCAAAATTTCCTTCGCCGAGGAGATCACTTTCAGCTGTAATTTCAACCCCTTCAGACGTAACTTTTAAAGCATAAAATTGGCCTTCGGCTGGAATTCCTTCTAGGATCAGGGCCTTAATACCCATGCGAGCCATAAGTTGGGCCGCAGTGCCACCGGAGTTACACTCTTTGATCCCTCCGGTCAGAGGACTTTTGGCCCCGGCTGAAAGGCGGCCGGAGTTGGCGGCCCGCGTCCCGGAGAGCAGGCCGGGAGCAAAGACCAGCTTATTATGTTTACCCAGTGGATGACAAGTCGGCATAACTTCGGTGGCCACAATCGTCGAAGTCAAAGCCCGACCGCCAAGCCCCTGCAAAGGTGCCGGGACATCCTCGATTTTAACACTCAGGTCACCCATATTGACGCGAAAAATTTTGTCAGTCATAACCTCTCCTTTTTATTTAAGTCTAAAAAGAATGTAATGATAGCAAATTTCAATTATAAAAACAAGATTATTTACAATCCTAATACTTTTTGTTGCATTTCCACAAAAAAACAACCTATATAATTTAAATCTGCGTTAAAAAAACTATAAGGACACAATTTTGATGCCCTCGTAAAAAGTCACGGGATGGCTAAGTAAAAATTTCGATATACAAGATGTTGTGGTTTTTCAGGCGCGAGACCATACATGTAGTATGTCGAGTGCCTGAAAAACCACAACAGCGCAGTAGATCGGACTTT
>DAOVTG010000167.1 GCA_030633185.1 Deltaproteobacteria bacterium | reverse complement strand
TAAGCGTGCAATATCCTTTTCCGTTATCAGCGCAACTGCCTGCCGCGCCGCATAGCCTTCCAGAACCCCTTTTATTTCATAAAAATCCCTGATGTCCTTCTCCTGGATATCGGATACCACCGCCCCTTTACGGGGAATGATAGTCAAAAACCCCTCGGATTCGAGCTGACGAAAGGCTTCCCGAATCGGGGTTCGACTGATCCCGAAACGTTCCGCCACTTCCAATTCGGTAATCCGTTCACCCGGCCTGATTTTCTGCCTGATGATGGCTTCCCTTAAAATCTCAACAATTTTTTCACGTAAGGTTTTATGTCCAGAGATAACAGAGGAGATACTTTTCATAAAAAACCGTAAAAAACAAAAAAAATATGGATAAAATATCAAAAATATGGGATAGCACAGCCTGAGAGGCTGTCTGACGAACACCCTTTTCCCCGACTCTTGGTTATTGGAACATAATCCTTGATGCTAAGATAATCCGGTCGCTAAGTATATAGTATACAATAAAAAGTCAAGAGGTTTATGCCATACATCGTAACTCTATTGTTCGGTAAAGAGCCGGAGAATAATCCCGATTCTCGCGAAGCTGTTGACCACTATCGCTCCAGCCTCGTCAGCCAGGTAACTGCTGGCCAGGTTCTGGCCCGCCTGCAGCCCTTGCCCCCCGAAGAATCAAGCCCGCCCGTTAAACCGGATGCCGCCGACAATTTAATCATCCAGAACCAAACCGAGGTCATCAGTCCGACTGTAGAGCTCTCGGAAGATGATGGACAAGTGGTGGTTATCAGTAAAGAAAAGGGTTTCCCCTCACTTGAAAGCCAACAAATTGTCATCCATAAAACCCTGACCATAGATGGAGATATAAATTTTCGCACCGGCAATATTGATTGCCCGGGAGATCTGCTGATTAAAGGTTCAATCATGTCCGGTTTTAAAGTAAGAGCTGAAAACCTGACGGTTACCGGCAGTATTGAAAACGCCGAGGTTGAATGTCACGGCAACCTGGTTTGTGCCGGTGGCATTGTTGCCTGCCATGATTACCCTTTGGTCTGCGGTGCTAATCTCTGGTGCAAGTATCTGGAAAACTCACGCATTGAAGTAAAAAACAATATTTTCATTGCCAAATCCTCTCTCCACAGTTCCTTAAAAGCGGGAAACAATATTGTTCTCTGCCACAGTTCTGCGGTTTTGGTTGGCGGCAAGAGCGAAGCGGGGAACTCTCTTTACAGCGGCATCCTGGGAGCTAAATGGGCCACCCCGACCGAGGTTGTTTTAGGTTGCGACCCTTTTCTGGCAAAAAACCTGGATAATCATTGCCAACAACTTGAAAAGCTCGAAACCGAACTCGATGATCTTAAGGAACGCGTTGATCAGATCAATATCTTTTTACAGCATGAAGAGGGTCAGACAACCCGTCACGAAGCTCATCGCCTGCAGGAAGAGAGAGAATTACTTGAGAGTAAATTAAGTTATGTAAATCAGAAGCATAAAACTGCTCTGAGTAAATGTGATGAATTTAAAAAACAGATTGAAGAGTTTAAAGAGACCAATTTTAACTGCATTCTGCATGTTTCAGAACATCTTTTCAGTGGCATTCGTCTGACCATCAAGAGTGCCGAAACCCGCGTTACAGAAGAGAGTTCATCAACAATCCTGCGGGAACAACTTGGCGAGATTAGCTGGTAAAATAAAAAATGGATATAGCAACCATAATAGGAATTGTTTCCGGCATCGGTCTGGTGATCGGGGCCATTTTAATGGGCAGCGGTTTAGGTGCCTTCTTCGACCCTCCCTCCCTTTTGGTCGTTGGCGGCGGCTCAGTTGCGGCCATGCTGATCGCCTTTCCCTTAAGCACGGTTATCGGTTCTATAAAGATAGCCTTAAAAGCCTTTTTCAGCCCTAAACTATCACCGGATGAGGTCATAGAAACAGTTGTCGAGCTTGCTGTCAAGGCCCGCAAAGAGAGTATTATCGCCCTTGAAAAAGTGGAGATCGAAGACCCTTTCCTGGCTAAAGGTATCCGCTTGGTCGTCGACGGCACCGCCCCCAATCTGGTAAGATCAATTTTACGTACCGAAATCGGTTTTATGAAACAACGCCATCTATCGGGCCAGTCGGTCTTCAAATTTCTTGGCGGCATGGCTCCCGCCTACGGCATGATCGGTACTTTGATCGGCCTGGTTCAGATGCTCCAGAGTCTTGATGATCCGAGCTCCATCGGCCCGGCCATGGCCGTCGCCCTGCTGACTACTTTTTATGGGGCTCTGCTGGCCAATATCGTAGCCTTGCCGATTGCTGAAAAACTGGGTGGTAAATCAGCTAATGAAGTATTGATGATGGAGGTTACCATTCAGGGAGTTTTAGCTATTTTAGAAGGTGAT
This sequence comes from Deltaproteobacteria bacterium, assembly GCA_030633185.1. Lineage (GTDB taxonomy): Bacteria > Desulfobacterota > Anaeroferrophillalia > Anaeroferrophillales > Tharpellaceae > Tharpella. The sequence continues at coordinate 3,343 of DAOVTG010000167.1, read as the reverse complement.
AACCCGATTATTGTCCGCAGTAAACTTGAAGCCTTTCTCTCGCCGAGCCAACGTAAACCTGAAGACGAAGAGTAAATCTGATGGCTGAAGAACAAAATGACATTCAGGAAGAGTGCGAAGCAAGTGATTGCCCACCCTGCGAAGAGGGTGCTCCGGCCTGGATGGCCACCTTTGCGGATCTTGCCACTCTGCTGATGACCTTCTTTGTCCTCCTGCTCTCTTTTGCCAATATGGACGCTGTCAAATTCCGACAGATGGCGGGTTCTGTTAAAGATGCTTTCGGTACCCAGGTCGAAACCCCCGGGGTTTACGAAGAGCGTTCCGACACCGCTGTAACTATCCAACTTTCCGAGGAAGAGGATCGTACCATCGATATGATGCAGATGGGAGAGAGAATCAGAAAAACCGTTGAAGAGCAAGAACTTGAGGATAAAACTGAAATTAAGGTCAATGAGGACGGCGTCACCCTGACGGTTGACGGCACCTTCATGTTTGACGGGGGCTCGGCAAAACTAAAACCGGAATTCGAGAAATTTCTCGGTGAAATTGCCAAAATAATCGAAGAACACGACTATCCGCTGGCGATTGAAGGACACTCCGACAATATTCCCATCAAATCACCAATCTACCCTTCCAACTGGGAACTCTCGTCTTCACGAGCGACATCGGTACTGCGCCACCTGATCAATAAACACAATATCCCCGCAAAACGCATGATGGCGGTCGGATATTCCGACACCAAACCGCTGGTTGCCAATGACACCCCGCAAAACCGAGCCCGAAACCGTCGGGTTGAATTCCATTTCAAAAAAAATGCGGAGAAAGAGTAGAGTAGATTATAAAGTTGCCTGAAACCTTTGCAGGGCTTTGATCAACTTGTGATTTTCCTCTTCACCCTTTACCGCAAAGCGCAGATAACTCTGGTCAAGCCCCACATAATCTCCACAGAGGCGGATCAGAATTTTCTCTTGAGAAAAGAGATAGCTACGCACGTCATCCCCTTTATTTATCCCATTTTCACGATTCCTAAGTTTTGCCAAAATATAGTTGGCATGGGCTGGAAAAGGGGTGAGAAAGTTGATCTCCTGCAACTCTCTGTAAAGATAGTTACGTTGCTCTGAAACAAAAGGGATCGTCTGTTGAATAAAGTCCTGATCATTCTCCAGGGCGGCAATAGCGGCTTTCAGGGCTAAAGAGTTGATGCTCCACGGCTCCAGAAAACGACTCAGGAGACAGTTTATAGAGCGACCACTCAGCAAATATCCGCAACGGAGTCCGGCCAAGGCATAAATTTTGGTCAGCGAACGTAAAACTATCAGGTTATCAAAATCATCTACCCGGGCGGCAAAAGAAACTTTGGCCCCGACAAAATCGATAAAGGCCTCATCAAGGACACAGATTATCCCGGCCTTCTGATAGGCCGAAATAATCTGTTCCAACTCCGCAATCGACTGCAAGATTCCGGTTGGATTATTGGGATTACAGATAAAGACCAGATCAGGTTGGGCGGCAATACTCGATTTTATAATTTCCTCTAAAAAGATCGTTTTCTCCGGATCCCAGCTCATAAGATTTGTGACCCGGCATTGGGCCTGACGCAAAGCCCGCTCATACTCAGTAAAAGTTGGGGCCCAGATCAAGGCCTTTTGCGGTTTTAAAACCCGGGCCAGGAGGTAAATAAGAGCACTTGAACCATTACCGACCACCACATTCTCTTCACTCAATCGATGTCGCTGCGCAATACAACTACGTAAACTTTCGGCTCCGATTTCCGGGTAATGGGCTAGGGTTTTAAGGCCCTCCTGCATCACTTTAAAAACCCCGGGCGGTAATCCCAGAGGGTTAATATTGGCCGAAAAATCGATTATTTTTTCAGGTTCAATCCCGGCTTCCGCCGCCAACCGAAAAACCTCACCACCATGAACCGCCATCGTTATTTTTTGTTTCACTTTTAATACTCACCATAAAGTTACAATAAACAACATCGAACATTGCTTCGCCCTGCTTCGCAAGATAGATACCCCAGGGGCACTTCCTCGCTACTCTCGGGCGCAAGCGCAGCCCGGCTATGGGCTAAAGCCCTGCCTGGAGGTCTGTCCCCACACCGAGGCAGTAAAATAATCCGTAGCTGAATATTTACCCTAAAAGAGCCAAATTAAAACCATAACTATTACAAAAATTACTGAACTTAAATAGAGGTTGTTGATTGCCCGTAAACCATGTAAGTGCGAAACCGGTTCCACGGCATCACCAATAAAAGGCTTCTTTATCAACTGACCATGATAACGGTTATCACCCCCTAAACGGAGACCGAGAATGCCGGCCATTGCCGCTTCCGGATAGCCGCAGTTGGGACTTGCATGCGCACGCCGGTCGCGAATAAGAATACACCAACCTGAACGCCAGTCTAAACCCTGAAAAAAGGCGGCAACAATAATCAACCCGGCACTTAAGCGTGCCGGTATATAGTTAGCAAAATCATCCAGATAGGCCGCACTGCGACCAAAATAGAGATAGCGCCGATTTTTATAACCGAGCATCGAGTCCAAAGTATTTATCGCTTTATACGCCCAGGCCAGAGGAACTCCTCCCAACATAAGGTAGAAAAGTGGTGCCACCACGCCGTCACTAAAGTTTTCGGCCACCGTTTCAATCACCGCCCGATAGATCTCATCCTCCTCTAATTGAGCTGTTTCCCGGCCGACTATCCGTGCTAAAGCCACACGAGCCTCAATAAGACCACGATTTTGCAGAGTTTCAAGAACATTATGGGCCTCACGGGCAAGACCGCCACAGGCAATCGCCGTATAGAGCAGATAGAAAAAAAGCGGATAAAAAAAGATCGGCCCTAAAGCCGAACTCACAAAAAGTGAGGTTCTGACCACAATATAAGTGGTCAAAACAACCAGTACCGTTAATAATAATCCGGTAAACAACCCTTTTTTCTCATTATCTTCGCTCGGATAAAGAATTTTTTCCAACCGGCTGATCAGGTTTCCGATCCCGACAACCGGATGAAAATTATTATTAAAAAGAGCATCTCCAAAACAAAAATCAGCGGAAACCGCAAATAGAAAAAGCACTATTGACACACAATCATCCATAAATACCAACTTTGATGTATTCGTAAAAAATCACGGGATGGTGTTGTACAATAAAACTTTACTATTGTCAAAAGCGGCCAAATCTGTTAGAACTCAAGGTTTGATGCCCTCGTAAAAAGTCACGGGATGGCTAAGTAAAAATTTCGATATACAAGATGTTGTGGTTTTTCAGGCGCGAGACCATACATGTAGTATGTCGAGTGCCTGAAAAACCACAACAGCGCAGTAGATCGGACTTT
>DAOVTG010000189.1 GCA_030633185.1 Deltaproteobacteria bacterium | reverse complement strand
GTGTAGTATGAACATAGCGAGGCCTCCATTGTGTTTTTTGTTTGGTACAAAAGATATAACACAATATGGCCTCGCTGTCACGTTAAAGCGTTGAAATCAAAGGGTTTTATTGTTTTTTCGTCCAAAACGCGCTCAAAAAAATTCAACTATATCAAGTACTTATAAAGCAGGCGGCAAAAACTATACTAGCTTGATACGCTTAATATTGATAGGTGAAATTTAGAGTCAATAAAAAGCGTGAAACTTTAGTAAATTAATATTTAACTGGCAGCTATACATTATGCAGGAAATTCGTTTTCATGGCCGCGGCGGACAGGGGGCGGTTATCGCTTCCCGGATTCTGGCCCAGGCTCTCTTTTTTGAAGGTCGTTACGCACAGTCGTTTCCCACATTCGGGGCTGAACGACGCGGGGCTCCGGTAGCCGCTTTTGTCCGGGCTGACGAGACTTTTATCAACGTCCGAAGTCGGGTCACCAAACCCGATTATGTAGTCGTCATGGCGGCCCGCCTGATTGATACCGTCCCGGTTACCGACGGCCTCAAGCCGGGTGGTATTCTGCTGATCAACAGCGATCAATCGCCTGAAAAATTCAACCTTGAGTTGACATGCGGTTCTGAAAAACCTTCATATCAAGTTATCACCGCAAATCTTAATCGCATCGCTTTAAAGTATGAACTGGGTAATGAGATCATGCCTCTGATCAACGCCCCGGTACTGGGTTCTCTGGCTAGAGTCAGCGGTCTGGTCAAACCGGAGAGTTTGATTCAAGCCCTCCCCTACTTCTTACCCGCTCGCCTGGCTGATAATGAAAAAGCGTTGTGTGAAGCCTACGAGACCACAAACACCTTAAATTGCTGATGACCGAATTAAGACACGTAAAAGCTATTCAAAACGGGGATTTCACCGGCCTGCCGATCTCGGCTGGCTCAACTGCGGTTAACCTGACCGGAAGCTGGAAATTTTTCCGCCCCCACCTGGTTCCCAAGGAGTCACCCTGCCGCCTGGCTTGCCCTTTGAATATTCCGATTGCCGCCTATCTCGACAAACTCGCTGCCGGTAATATTTTAGAAGCGCTCAACCTTTTACGCAATTACAACCCGATACCCGCAATTACCGGTCGTGTCTGCCCCCAGTTCTGCCAAAGTGCCTGCAATCGTCAGGATTTTGATGAGGCCGTTTTGATCGGCGATCTGGAACGCTATCTTGGGGATCTGGGGTTAGATAACCCGCACTCCGCAAGTACCGAAAAAAGAACTGAAAAAGTCGCCATTATCGGGGCTGGACCGGCGGGCATAAGTGCTGCCGTTTTTCTTGCCCGGAAAGGTCTCAAAGTAACAATTTTTGAACAGGCTCCGTTAGGAGGCGGTCTTTTACGTTATGCTATCCCATCCTACCGCCTGCCGCGAGATATTCTTGATCAAGAACTGGATAACCTCCTCAACAGCTACGACATTGAGCTGAAATGCAATCATCGAATCGAATCCTCTGAGTTTCCACAACTTGAAAAAGAGTATCATAACCTTATCTGGGCCCCGGGTCTGCAACGCTCCAGCCAACCGACCCCTTGGCGTGACCTTCCACAAGTAAAAGGGGCTTTGGAACTACTCGCCGCAATCAGCCAAGGCGAAGCTATTGATGGTCATCGTTTCATGGTCATCGGCGGCGGCAACGCCGCTCTTGATACAGCCCGCAGCCTGCTCCGGTTGGGCAAAAAAGTAGAGATCGTCTACCGGCGCACAATTGCCGAGATGCCAGCCTATGAAGAGGAAAAAAAGCAGGCTTTAGATGAAGGTCTGGTGATTCATGAAAAAATAGTTGTGGGCAAGATTGAGACGAGCGAAACGTTGCAAATTAATCTCCACCAGGTTCAAGACAATAATGGCCGCATCAGCGAGGGAGATTTTCTCAAAAGAGTCGAAGCCGATTATCTAATCGCCGCCATCGGCCAGGAGAGCGATTTTGATTTAAATGATTTTAGCTTAAATGATCGTCATTCAATCATCAAAGCAGGGGATTTTGCCCACGGTGCAGCCTCAGTCGCCGAAGCTCTGGCCTCCGGTCGCCGGGCGGCCGAAACCATCCTCCGGAAATTAGAGAATATTTCTTCCCTGGATGCAAATGCAGAGTCGGAAAACCCGGCTGTTGTCGAAAGCCAAGCGCTTCATCTCGATTACTATAGCAAAATTCCGGCAATCAGCGTCCAGGAACTTGATATTAAGAACAGAATAGATAATTTTTCCGAGATCCGCCAAAGCTTAAGCCCCAAACAGATGAAAAGCGAGATTGAGCGCTGTTTTCATTGCGGCCGCTGCACCGCTTGTGGCATCTGCTGGTTCTTCTGCCCGGACGTTGCGATTGCGATTAATCGTGAAGAGAGTGATCCGGACAAACGAGTACTTTTTGATTACGACCACTGCAAAGGCTGCGGTCAATGTACCGTAGTCTGCCCGCGCGGCGTAATTGAGATGGAGGAAGATTATTAATACTTTGAACATCGAACTTCGAACATTGAACGTCCAACGTCCAAGTTTACAAATGCAGAAAATTTATTGGGCGGAATACTAATATGCAGAAAAAAGCTATTTTGCTGGGTAGTGATGCAATTGCACATGGGGTCAGACTCTGCCGTCCGCAAGTAATTTCGGCCTATCCGATCACGCCCCAGACCCATATTATCGAAACCCTCTCCGAGATGGTCGACAAAGGTGAGCTGAAAAGTCAGTATATCAAAGTTGAATCGGAGATGTCGGCGATTGCAGCGGTTTTAGGCTCGGTTTCGGCCGGCAGCCGCTCCTTTACAGCGAGCAGTTCACAAGGCCTGGCGATGATGCATGAGCTCCTGCACTGGTTTGCCGGAGCCCGCCTGCCCCTGGTTTTGGTTAATGCCAACCGCGCCCTCGGGGCTCCCTGGAATATATGGAGTGACCAGAGTGACAGTTTTTCCCAACGTGATACCGGTTGGTTACAACTCTACTGTGAAACTTCTCAAGAAGCTCTTGATACAATCATCATGGCCTACAAAGCCAGTGAACAACTGATGCTGCCGATCATGGTCATGATCGATGGTTTCATTCTCTCGCACACGATGGAACGGCTTCTGGTTCCCGACCAGCAAGAGGTTGATGACTACCTGCCGGCCTACCGGCCGCCCTACCAACTTGACCCCAATAAGCCGCTGACTTTTGGCGCCGCGGCCCAGCCCGATCTTTTTTATGAACTGAAAAAAACATTTTCTGAAACCATGACTGAAGCCTTGACGGTTATTGACGACTGCCAGGATGAATTCGCAGAGAAGTTTGGCCGCAGCTATGAGCCGGTCATGCGTTGTCTGGAGGGAGACAAAAAGAGTGATACGGCTCTACTTTGTTGCGGGGCGATGACCGGAACCGCCCGCGTCGCGGTTGAAAATTTAAGAGAAAACGGAACTGCAATAGATCTTTTTAAATTACGTCTCTTACGTCCTTTCCCTAATCAAGAGCTGACCGAGGTTTTAAAAGATAAAAAACGAATCATCGTCTTAAATCGAGCCTGCTCCTACGGCGTCGGCGGCACCCTGAGCCAGGAGGTTCGTGCGGCTCTCTACAATCTGCCGCAGCGGCCGGTGGTTAATGATGTCATAATCAGTCTTGGCGGTAAGGAGGTTTTTCCCGAAACCATCGCCGAAGTAGTTGAAAATCGGGAGAAACTATCAAGTATTGATTGTAACTGGCTGTAGGAGGCTGTCCGAGAATAGTCAGGGACTATTTAAGTCGCAACAAGCAGCGCGAACTTTGCTTCGCCCTCATAAATGGGGTCAAATCTTGACAATGGCTGTTGACAGTTCTTCGGCTTATCCGAGTATCTCGACACGCCATCGTCAAGAATTGACCCCGCCCGAAATAGAGTGATATTTTTGTCGCGGTTTTTGTTCGACCTGCCTCGACTGGGGTCATTTCTTGACACTTGGCAGCCATAAGATTCGCGCAAAAACCAAACAACCCTCTTTAACTTAACGGCAATAGAAAAGAAATGAACAATAATACAACCTGGCAAATCACAACGGCTGAGCATATGGAGTGTGGTCACATGGCCTGCCCCGGCTGTGGTGCTTCTTTGAGTATGCGCCACACCTTGAAGGTTTTGGGCTCGCAAACCATTGTCGTCATGCCGGCCTGCTGTTGGGCGATTATCGCCGGCGGCCAACCGACTACGGCCCTTTCGGTACCCCTTCTTCACACCCCGTTTGCGGTAGCGGCAGCGGCGGCCAGTGGGGTTCGACAAGCCTTGACGGCCCAAGGGAAAAAGGGTACCGAAGTCCTCACCTGGGCCGGTGACGGCGGTACCTTTGATATCGGTCTCCAGGGCATTTCCGGAGCAGCTGAACGTCATGAAGATATGATCTATATCTGCTACGACAACGAGGCCTACATGAATACCGGAATTCAGCAATCATCCGCAACTCCGCATGGAGCCTGGACAACAACTACGCCGGGCGGCAAAAGTTTCCGATATTCTAAAAAAGATATTATAGCGATCATCAAAGCCCATAATCCGAGTTATCTGGCTAGTGCTACGATCGCCTATCCGGAAGATTTCTACGCAAAACTCAAAAAAGCCAAAGAGGCCTCCGGCTTCCGCTTTCTGCACCTGCTGGCGGCATGCCCTTCAGGCTGGAAAATAGACTCTCAGGATGCCCTCAAAGTTACGCGCATGGCTGTCGACAGCGGGGTTTTTCCCCTTCTTGAAATGGATAAAAATGGGGTCATGCAACAAACCGTAACACCTGATCACCCGATCCCGGTTAAAGAGTATTTAAAAGCCCAGGGTCGTTTCAAAAAAATGTCGGATGACGAGATTGCAACCTGGCAGAAAGAGATTGGATACACCTACAACCCAAACGAAACGTGACTTAATTTAATTTCCCCTTGACAGTTAAACTTTAGCCTAGTAATTGATTTTATCAATACTTGATGCCCTCGTAAAAAGTCACGGGATGGCTAAGTAAAAATTTCGATATACAAGATGTTGTGGTTTTTCAGGCGCGAGACCATACATGTAGTATGTCGAGTGCCTGAAAAACCACAACAGCGCAGTAGATCGGACTTT
>DAOVTG010000046.1 GCA_030633185.1 Deltaproteobacteria bacterium | reverse complement strand
GGATAGAAGCTTTGTCTTTGCCGGTCAAACGGTTGGTTGTGCAGATAAGGACGCCTCTAAAACGCACCATTTGCAGCAGGAATTCATTTGTATGGCTTATTTCCCATGAACACTGGGCGCGTTCCCGGTCAAAAATGATGCCATCAACTTCATCAAAGATCAGCAGCGCATCCTTGGATTCGGCTTCTAAAAAGACATCACGGATATTTTTTTCGGTTCCTCCAACATATGGATCCATTAAATCACTGATACTTTTGCTGACAATTTCCCGATCAATACGGGAAGCAATATATCGAGCCAACTGACTTTCCCCGGTTCCCGGCGGGCCGTAAAAATTTTGACAGTTTTTCCGCGGGAGAGCCATTTTTTACTCTGTCGAGCATTGGTTTTATCGGCACCCCAATATATTCTGCTCCTTGCCAGATTTCGTAATAAGCTAAGGTTGATGCCCTCGTAAAAAGTCACGGGATGGCTAAGTAAAAATTTCGAGATACAAGATGTTGTGGTTTTTCAGGCGCGAGACCATACATATAGTATGTCGAGTGCCTGAAAAACCACAACAGCGCAGTAGATCGGACTTTTTACTTAGCCATCAAGGTTCCGTCCAGGTCTACACCAATCCACTCTTTCATTGTCAATTTCCTTCATCTGTTGGTATATTTAAAGTGTTATCTAAATTATAATTGCTTTTTCTGTGCCAAGCTCTATAGGCAATCTTCAATAACATTAAATATCACTATAGTTACAGCTAGATAGCTGGATAACATCTACATATCAGTCAGTTTAAATTTAGATATTGATAATTAACAAAAAACGGGCATACCCGAATAAATTGGTTTACGACTGCAAACGAAAAAAGCATCGGAAAGATATGCAAGGGAATTCCTGGAGTCGAACATCATTGCGACGTTCCCTCAGAACCCCTGGAAAACGATCTTTCCAGCAACCTAGACAGAGATTCAAAGAGTCAAAAGTCACTCACATACGAAGACTTTCTGCGACACAAGATTACCCGGTCATTCTTAGGAGATGCAAATGGACGCTTCGACTCGAACCCGTTAACGGAAGGCATCAAGGACTTATCTCTTACAAAAAAAGAATTCCTCCAAAAACATAAAAATTCACTGATAAACTACACCAAAAGTTAACCGGCCATTGAAGGCCGTTCACCTCTCATCACAAACCTCAAAAAAGAGCTTCACAGACTCGCAAAAGCTGACGACATAAGCGTACTTTTATCAGGAGAAACCGGAACCGTGAAAGAAGCCATCGCCTTCTTTCTGCATGATCTCAGCCCGAGAAGAGAGAAACCCTACGGAACCATAAGCAGACATCAGGGTCATTGGAGCCGCGCAATCAGATTTACTGAAGCATAAATTCAAAAGCAATCAATTTCGAAAAGATCTCTATTTTAGAATTGCGGAGAAAAATTTAACCGTCCCACCCCTAAGACAATTAAAGGGTGATTTTTTGTATCTTGTGACTCACCTTACATATAAAATAGGGAGAGAATATCCAAGAGAGCGCTATTGCACCATCAACTTTTTCACTTCGCACACAGATTCTTTCCTGAAACACGAATGGCCTGGCAACGTGAGAGAGCTGGCGGGATATATTAAGAGGAGACTACATCAATCACGTTTACAACCAACTCAACAATCGTGGACTTTCAAAAACGAAAATATGCCAAAAACTGGGCATAGCAAACCAGAAAACGTTAAATAAATATTTAATCACTACTGATTTATTTTAACAATAAAACTGTTACATTAAAAAAGCGGGCTATTTCCAATAAAGGAAACAGCCCGCTTTTTTAGGCAGACAGATGGTATCAGCAGAATTTACGGCCCCCTTCATCTTAGAGGGATAGCAGAAAAATACTTTAGAGCTACAAACTGCAAATAAAAATCAATCCAGTTGACGGCGGATAAAAGCCGGAATATCATAGTCATCAACCGTTCCTTCGAACTCGCCTTCAGATGAACCCACAACCTTTTTCATCATCTGCGGAATTTCATGAATATCATCACCCGGCATCTTAAAATTCGCTATCCTGTCGATATCGTGAACCTCATATTTAGATTCAGGAGCTAAATTCTCTTCCTGACGTGCTATAAAGGTGGGACGATCAAGATTTTCGCGACGGGATCCGAGTGGATATTTGCCGGCCAGTCCGAGACCCGGCCCCCTGACGCCCGAAACAGTTCGCTGAACTTGGTCAAAACCCGTGGCAATCACGGTCACCCGAAGATTTTCACCCAAAGAATCATCAATCACGACCCCCCAGATAACATCGGCTTCTTCGTGCGCCTCTTCTTGAATCAGGGTGGCGGCCTCATCAATCTCATGCAGAGTCACCTCAGTAGCCGCGGCGATATTGATGATTACCCCACGGGCCCCTTGAATACTCAAATCTTCCAATAAAGGCGAGGCTATCGCCCTCTGGGCCGCTTCCACAGCCCTATTTTCGCCGCTCGCCATACCGGTTCCCATCAAGGCCATCCCGGTATTACCCATAACCGTTTTGACATCTTGGAAATCGAGGTTTATCTGACCGTGCACATTAATCAGATCGGAGATGCTGCGCACCGCTTGCAGTAAGACATCATCGGCCTGCCTAAAAGCATCAACCGCTGTGGTATCCTTGCAGACTGTATTGAGCAGACGCTGATTAGGAATCGTGATCAAAGCGTCAACATTTTCCCGTAAACTTTCCAAACCGGCCTCGGCAACCCGCATTTTCTTCTTGCCTTCAAAACTGAAAGGCTTGGTTGCCACGCCAATCACCAGGGCTCCGGCTTCGCGAGCCAACTGGGCTACCACTGGCGCCCCGCCGGTTCCCGTACCGCCACCCATACCGGCCGTGACAAAAACCATATCAGCGCCAGCGAGGAGTTCGGTAATTTGTTCCGCGTCTTCGATAGCCGCACTGCGACCGATATCAGGATTGGCACCGGCCCCTAAACCCTTGGTCATACGACTGCCGAGCTGAATCCGGGACTGGGCCTTCGATGCGTTAAGATCTTGCGCATCAGTATTCGCAACGACGAAATCAACCCCCTCCAGATTTGCGACAATCATGTTGTCAACGGCATTACCACCACCACCACCAACGCCAATCACCTTGATACAAGCTGCCAGACTTCCACTCTCTTCAAATTCAAATGTCATCGCCCTTCTCCCCCCTTTAGTTACCTCTAAAGATGCCATCACCCTAAATCAACCCTTAAAAACTTATAAATATCCCGGATCTCGAAACTCCTAAAAAAAATCCTTCAACCACTCCCAAAATCTTCCCCAAAAACCGCCCATCTCAAAACGACTGAAATTGCCGCTGCGCCGAATTGTTGATTGTCCTTCACCAGCACATTGGAGCAGACCGACGGCGGTCGCATACATTGGATTTTTGACCGCTTCAAAACCCCGCCCTTTACCTTCGGGAAAACCGACCCGAGCCTGTAGTTCAAAGACTTTTTCAGCCAATTCCGCAGTTCCCGACAACAACGCAGTACCTCCGGTTATAACAACCCCGGAAACCATCTGATCGTAGACCCCTGACTTATGGAGTTCCCGATTCGCCAGCTCAAAAATCTCCTCCAACCGAGGTTCGATAATTTCACCCAAAATCTGGCGCGATAGTTTCCGTGGCGGCCGACCTCCGACACTCGGAACTTCTATCACTTCATCCTGATCAACTATGAGCGTCGTCGTACAACCAAAATTTCGTTTAATCTTCTCAGCCGAATCCTTCGGTGTCCGCAAACCGATAGCAATATCGTTGGTTACCTGATTTCCGCCGAGAGGAAGAGATGCAGTATATCTGATACTACCATCAGTAAAAACTGCAATATCGGTAGTTCCGCCACCAATATCAATCAGCACAACCCCTAATTCCTGCTCCTCGGTAGTCAAAACCGCCCGACTTGATGCCAGCTGCTGTAAAACAACCCCCTGAACTTCAAGTCCGGCTCGATTACAACAGCGGTAGATATTTTGTAAAGAAGCCGCCGCCGCCATGACAATATGAACATCAACCTCAAGTCGCACCCCGGACATACCAACCGGATCAACCACGCCCTCCTGATCATCAAGAAAGAATTGCTGGGGAATAATATTGATCACCTCACGATCCATAGGGATGGCCACGGCTCGAGCTGCTTCTAAAACTTGCTCGACATCGCGAGCACTGACTTCTCGATCCTTGACCCCGATAATACCACGGCTGTTCAGACCCTGAAGATGACTGCCGGCAATACCGGTCTGAATGACCTTGATTTTTTGGCCACACATCTTTTCAGCCTCTTCAACAGCTTGACGAATTGAGGCTACCGTACTATCAAGATTAACCACTACCCCTTTACGCAAGCCGATCGAAGGTGCTGTACCAAAACCCACCACTTCGAGCCCTTCCTCACTCCACAAGCCCACCAGGACGCAGGTTTTCGTCGTTCCCAGATCAAGACCGACAACCATCTTTTCATTTTTGACCATGTTCCTCCGCCCTCTCGTCATCTCTAATCGTTTGCGGTCTTAGACCAACCACTACCGAACCGATTCCGGTACAATCAAAATATTTAACCGCCGCCGATCTCTCCCCGAGCACCTTCAGGATCTTTCGCCAATGCTCAAGACGTTCGTCAAAACTCTCTAACCCCAACTGTAACTCCCAATCCATATCGGTTGTAAAAACCGTTAATCCACAGACCTCGTCAAGACCAATCTGGGCGACTTTTTCAGGCCATTCTCGCCCTTTTTTTTCCCAAAGGTTAAGCAGATCAAGAGCTTTTCTCAACAACCGGCTCCAGACTTCAGGCTGATTTTTCCACTGAGCCATGGAGACTCCGTTGATGAGCGGAAAATCGAGTCTTTCAGCTTCCGGTACCGGAGCAATCACCCTTCCCTTCTCATCAACCAGATAGAGCTTGTCCAGATAGAGCAGGGCTTTGGGTTGACGCTCTTTAACTTTAATCTCCAGGCGATCGGGCCAACGTCGATGAATTCGGGTTTCCTCAATAAAAGGAAGAGCATCCACCCGGCCTTGTGCTTTCTTAAGATCAAAAGTAAAAATCAGCTGTCTGGGAGCCAGACCTAAAACCTTGACAATTTCCAACCGAGAACTGCGACAATTACCATGAACAATAATCTCTTTGACCAGAAAATCTTCGCGCCCCTTCAACCAACCATCGGCGCCGGCAACAAGTGTCGGCCACCAGAGCCATAAAGCTCCGCCGCCAAGTCCTAGGATGCAGCTAAAGGCCAGAAGCAACAACAGCTTACGATTGCTGCTTTTTGATTGCGGGCGGCGGGCACGCCTAACATCTGTACGACTATTACTAATCCGTCCACGCCGCTTACTCTTTTCAGAACGGGGCAAGATCAAGACCGGCACCTTGAAGAATGCGATCTATTAACGCTGTAAAATCCATACCGGCGGCCTCTGCGGCCTGCGGCAGGAGGCTGGTTTCCGTCATCCCCGGTACCGTATTAACTTCAATTACATAAGGCTGATTTTCCATATCCAGACGGAAATCAACCCGTACCGCACCCCTCGTACACCCTAAAACCCTAGCACTTAAACAAGCCAATTCCTGAACCTTCCGGGCAATCTCCGGAGCTATCGGAGCTGGCACCAGATACTCGGAATAGCCTTTTGTATATTTGGCTTGAAAATCATAGACTCCGCCCCGAGCCCTGATTTCAATCAACGGCAAAGCTTCACCGCCCAAAACCGCCGCCGTCAACTCAAGACCCGGAATGTAACTCTCGATCATCACCTGTTGACCATATTTGCGGGCCTCCACAAAGGCTTTAGGCAACTGTTCAGCATCAATAACGATACTCACCCCAAGACTGGAGCCCTCAGCTACCGGTTTTACGACCAGAGGATAACCACCCGGTGGCACTGCGATGTCATCATCACTTCCATCAGGCACTGTGTAATCAGGGGTCATAATATCGTGCGAGAGCAGAACCCTTTTGGTCATCACCTTGTTCATGGCAATACTGCTGGCCATAACTCCGGGGCCGGTATAGGGAATCTTGAGATATTCCAGAACCCCCTGAATCGTACCATCCTCTCCATAAGCCCCGTGCAGGGCGATAAAAACCACCTCGATACGAGACTCTTTGAGCTTTTCAACAACCTCGCGATCGACATCAATAAGGGTCACCAGATAACCCAACTCTTGCAGAGCCAAACCGACCGCTTTACCACTTTTCAGTGAGACTTCCCGCTCGGCAGAGAGCCCGCCGTAGAGTACCCCGATCCTTGTTCCCGGCGTAAATTTCATGATCACCTCCCAAGCAGTTAAGTTTCTTTATCAGGAAAACAACCTGATCTCCGATTCCAGATTGATTCCATGACGGTCACGTACCAGTGTGCGCATCTTCTCCATCAAGGTCAAAACATCGTCAGATTGCGTACCCTTGTCGGCGACAATAATATTCGCATGCTCCTTCGAGACACAGGCACCCCCACAACGCATCCCCTTACAACCGGCTTCATCAAGCAGACAACCGGCAAAAGCGCCATCCGGATTTTTAAATACTGAACCGGCATGAGCTCCACTCGGCAAGCGCTGTTGCCGCAAACTCTTAATCTCGGCAATTGCCGAGATAATTCCTGAAGAAGATCTTCGTTCAAGAAGAAAATATGCTGCCACAACAACCTGCTCAGACCGCAAACCGCCATCACGATATACCGGTTTCAAAGCGGTTGCCCGCCACCATTCAAGCTCTCCCTTTTCCATTATCTGGAGAGCCGCCAGACTGTCGTAAATAGTGCCGCCATAAGCCCCCGCATTCATGGCCAGAGCCCCGCCGACGGTTCCCGGAATCCCGGCCAATTTCTCAAATCCGCTGCAACCCTTGTCCGCACTCAGCCGGACAAGTTCGGAAATACGAACTCCGCTCTCGGCTCTAAGCATTACCGACCAGGAGTCGGTGCCCACAATTTCAAGCCGCCCAAAACCTTTATCAAGGCTGATCACAACCCGACTCCGAACCCCTTCGTCGACCACCAGAACATTACAACCGGCTCCGAGAATCAAAAATTCAAGTTCAAGTTCCGCCAAAGTCCTGAAAACCAGTTCAAGTTCCACCAACGATTCGGGTTGCAAGTAGAAGGCTGCAGCCCCACCAACCCTATAAGAGGTTTTTAAGGCCAACGGCACTTCCTCAGTCAGAAACCCGGCCAAATGCCGACGCAGCTCTTTTTTCTGTTCTTCAGTAATCAAGAGGACCCTAAGGTATAATCTTCAGCAGATTAATTACTTTTCTAACCCCTGGAACCCGAGCGCTCACTGCGATTACCCGGCTCTCCATATTGGGGCTCCGTACCCGCCCCTGCAAAGTAACTTCTCCCTGGTAGACATCAACATCGACGCCAATAACTTTAGCCCCCATCATCTCGGTCAACCGCCCCTTGACTTTGGTCGCAATTACCGTATCATCATAAACCATCCCGGCATCTCGACCTCCCGGAGTCGTACAAGAGGCGAAAATCAGAGAGAAGCTTAATAAAAGAACAACAAAGATTAATCTTGGCATAGCTGATCCATTAACTAACTGACGTAAAAACTAACTTTGCTTCGCTCCCACTAACGGGGTCACATCTTGACAAATGGCGGTTTGAAACTTTGATTTTGCGCGAACCATCCGGCCGCCAAGTGTCAAGAAATGACCCCAGCCGAGACAGATCGAACAAAAACCTTGACAAAAAACTTCACTATATCGCAGGCGGGGTCAATTCTTGACGATGGCGTGCCGAGATAATCGAATAAATCGATGTGCTGCCAACAGCCATTGTCATGATTTGACCCCTTCGAAGTAGGCGAAGCAACGTTCGCCGCTATCCGCTGTAACCTAACTTCACAGTATCTACGCCTCAACCAGTTCATGACCCAACTTACAGATATCCCCGGCCCCCAAAGTCAGTATGAGATCGGAGGCTTGGGCCTGATCCAAAACAAATTGCCGCACCTCTTTTCGATCAGCACAATAATATACCTGTTTATGACCATGTTGCCGAATGGCTTCTGCCAAGAGCTCACCGCTGATCCCGGCAATCGGGGTTTCACCGGCCGCATAAATATCGGTCACCACGAGGATATCGGCTTCATTAAAAGCTACGAGAAAATCGTTGAAAAGATGCTGCGTCCGGGTATATCGATGTGGCTGAAATAGAATCATTTGGCGCCTGTCGGGCCAAGCCTGACGAAGGGCCTCAAGAGTCACTAGAATTTCGGTCGGATGATGACCATAATCATCGATCAACAGGGCTCCTTTAAACTCACCCAGTATCTGCAAACGCCGCTGAACTCCGGCAAAACCGGAGAGATGTTGACGGATATCCTTAAATTCAAGACCCAGTTCAAAACCGGTTGCAATCGCCGCTAGAGAATTAAGAACATAATGACGACCCGGCATATCAATCACAAATTCCCCCAGCTCTTCTCCCTTAACCTGCACCTTGAAACGGCTCTGCATCCCTTTAATTGTGACCTCGGTGGCCCTGATATCAGCCTGCGGATTAAAGCCGTAGGTTGATATCCGGCGCCCGATTCGAGGGATGATCTCCTGAACCCGGGCATCATCAAGACAGAGAACTACCAATCCATAAAAAGGAACCTTATTAGCAAAAGCGACAAAGTTATCCTCGATCTCCCGTAAACCGCCCTGATAATAGTCGAGATGTTCGCGATCGATATTGGTGATTATCGCAATAATCGGCGACAACGCGAGAAATGAGCCGTCACTCTCATCAGCTTCCGCGACCAGGATTTCCCCCTCACCAAGACAGGCATTACTGTTAATACTATTGAGACGGCCGCCGATAACCACAGTCGGGTCGAGATCGGTGCCGCTGAGCATGGTCGCAATCATTGATGTCGTTGTCGTTTTCCCGTGAGTGCCGCCAACTGCAATACCGTATTTAAGACGCATAAGTTCGGCCAGCATTTCGGCCCTGGGGATCACCGGAATTGCCCGGGCGTGGGCCTCAACGATTTCCGGATTATTCTCTTTCACTGCAGTTGAGCGAACCAAAACCTGAACATCTCCTACATTTTTTCGATCATGGCCATAGGCTATCCGAGCCCCCAACCCTTCCAGTCGTTCAGTCACCGGACTCTTTAACAGATCGGAACCGTGTACCTGATAACCCAGATTAAGCAACACTTCGGCAATACCACACATACCGCTACCACCGATGCCGACAAAATGAACTCGCTCAACCTTATGATGCATACCTTTCACCAAATTGCTCCTTTTAATTTAGCATCTCTAAACAATGATCTACTATTTTCTCCCGAGCCTTTGGTCGAGCCTGCTCTAAGGCCGCCTCGGCCATCTTCGCCAAAGTTTGCGGATCATTGATAAGACGCTCAATATCTTGGGCCAGCGACTGACTCTCAAGATCACTTTCAACCCGTAACCAGGCGGCTCCGGATTCCGCAAAAACTTTAGCGTTAAAAGTCTGATGATCGTGGGCGGCATGGGGATAAGGTACCAGAATAGCCGGTTTGCCGAGTTCTCCCAGTTCGGCCAGTGTCAAAGCCCCGGCCCGGCAGATAACCAGGTCGGCATTTCGGTAGTAGGCTTCAATATCATTGATAAATGCCACCACTTCAACCCGCTCATTCCCGGCATCGTAAGCTTTTTGCACTTTGTCAAAATCGTGGTTGCCACTCTGATGAACGACCTTCAATTGAGGATAGTTCTCCAACACTTTTGACAGCGCTACAGGAACCACTTGATTCAGAACTCTGGCACCTTGACTGCCACCGATAATGAGGACATTAAAGCTTTTCTTCCCAGCCCCCTCTTTCAATCTAATCTCCGATTCCCCGGATTGTTGCAGACGAGCCCTTAACGGGTTGCCAAAATCGTACACTTTACGACTTCTCAGATGTTCTCTGGCTTTACTGAATGCGATGAATACGGCATCGGCCCAGGGTGCCAAAATCCGGTTAACCAGCCCGGGAAAAGCATTCTGCTCCTGCAAGACCCAGGGCAAGCCAGCAATCATCGCCGCCAACAAAACCGGAGCACTGGCATAGCCGCCAAGTCCGACCACCAGAGTCGGCCGATAACGAGC
The DNA here is from genome assembly GCA_030633185.1 of Deltaproteobacteria bacterium. Lineage (GTDB taxonomy): Bacteria > Desulfobacterota > Anaeroferrophillalia > Anaeroferrophillales > Tharpellaceae > Tharpella. The sequence goes on along the minus strand of DAOVTG010000046.1, from coordinate 2,962 downwards.
CAGAATAATCAGAGCTTGGATTACGGCTCTGGGAAAGTTGAGTAACGCTTTTGCCCGGCGACGCCCGCCGGTGCCCACCAAACCATAAACTTTAAGAAAGACCAACGGGTAACCCAATTTAGGAATCACCCGAGCCTCAAGCCCGCGCCGAGTACCGGCAAAAACGATCCTGGTATCCGCCTGCCGCAGACGAAACTCCTCAGCCAGAGCAATCCCCGGAAAGAGATGACCACCGGTACCACCACCGGCAAAGAGGATGGTCTTGGCGGAAATCTTTATTTTATCGGGTTTGGCGACTGACATTTAACAAAACTCCAACAGCGGCTAGAGAAACGCAGAGTGAACTCCCGCCATAACTTAAAAATGGAAAAGTCAAACCCTTGGTCGGCAAGAGACCCAACGTAACCCAATAGTTAACCGTCATCTGCAGAACCAGAAGCAACGTTACTCCAAAGGCTAAGAGGGTTCCGAGACGATCCGGAGCCGAACGCGAAATTTTCAGGCCGATCAAAAGCAGCATCAAAACCAGAAACACCAGAAAAGCGACCCCGATAAAACCAAATTCCTCGGCCCATACGGCAACAATAAAATCGGTATAGGCTTCGGGCAGGTATAATAACTTCTGGGCACTGTTACCGGCCCCGACCCCACTTAATCCACCAGAGCCATAAGCAATCAATGACTGCTTGAGTTGATATGAGGTACCTTTTCCATGCCAATTTATAAAAGATGTCAAACGCTCGATACGGTAACCCTGACTGGCAATTGCGGTGACTATACCGACAATTCCAATTGACCCGAGAATGATTAAATGTTTCAGGCGGGCTCCCGAGACAAAAACCAGAATTACGGTCAGGGTGGCGATGACTACGGAAGAACCAAAATCGGGCTCCTGCATAAGCAGGATGACGACAATCAAGAGAATAACCAGGGGCGGCATCAAACCCCGCTTGAAATCACGAATCTTATCGCCCTTTTTCGCCAGGTAAGCACATAGATAGATAACAAAGCTCAACTTGCAGAACTCCGAGGCCTGAAGATTGAAAAGAGGGGTTTTAATCCAGCGCACCGCCCCTTTGACCTGATGACCGACTCCCGGTACGAGAACCAGCCCCAATAAAGCTATACTGAGCAGAATCAGAGGTAGTGTCAATTTGCTCCACCAGTGATAATCGAACCGGGCACAAAGAAAGAGAGCAAGCGCCCCAATAATTGCGAAGGTCATCTGCCTGACGAGATAGAAACCACTTTGTCCGTTGAGGTGGAAGGCTTTGATACTGCTGGCATTAAAAACCATCAGCAAACCCAGACAGAGCAACGTCCCAACCACTGTCAAAAGAATAATCTCATCACGTTTCATATAGGACTATTGTCCATCCGTACCAGGCTGCGGAAAGTGTCGCCACGTTCCTGATAATTCTTGAACTCATCAAAACTGGCACAGCCGGGAGCCAGCAGGACGACATCACCGGGCCGGGCCACGGCCACGGCCCGATCAACCGCACCTCGCAAATCTGGAGCCCGAAAACCCTGATCGTATACCGACAATTGCCGCGCCACTTCATCCGCAGCTCGGCCAAAAGGGATCAGCTCCCGTAAGCCTTGCTTTAGGTAGCGTTCAAGAACCGTAAAATCGGCCCCTTTATCGTAGCCTCCCAACAAGAGTACCAGAGGCCTTTCGAAACTGGCTACCGCCTTGATCACCGCATCAATATTGGTGGCTTTAGAATCATTATAGAAATCAACCCCGGCCCGACTTGCCACATGCTCCAAACGATGCGCAATCCCGGCAAAGGTGTTAAGCGTTGAAATAATGGTCTCCTCATCTATACCCCAGGCCAATGATGTCAGCAGGGCCGCCAGATAATTGGAACGATTATGAGCACCCGGCAGTTTCGGCGTCGGAGCTTTAATAGATCTTTCTATAAAACCCCCATCCGGGCACGGGACTTTTATGGTTATTTCATCTTTAAGCCAGCTCGCCCCCGTCTCAATTTCTTGTTCAACACTGAAAAACAGGGTTTCAGGAACGTTCTCTCCCGCCAGACGACGGCTTTGCATCGCAACGCCATAAGCCTTAAGCTGCGGATCATCACGATTAAGCAGGAGAAAATCAGACCTCTTCTGATTTTGACAGATCGCAGTTTTGGCCTCAAGGTAAGCCGCCGTATCCGGATAACGATCCTGATGATCAGGAGTCAGATTTAAAATAATTGCGATTTTGGGATGAAAACTCTTAATCCCTTCGAGCTGAAAGCTACTGAGCTCCAGGATAGCGGCCGAAAATCGCTCTTTAGCCATCTCAACCGCCGGACGCCCAAGATTGCCACCAACAAAGGTGTTAATCCCGGCCGCCGCAAAAATCTCTCCCAGCACGGTCACGGTTGTCGTTTTTCCGTTGGTTCCGGTCAGAGCCACCAGCGGGCAGTCAGTAAAACGGGCCGCGAGCTCGACTTCTCCGATAATCTCGCAACCATTCCGACGAACCGCAGTAAAAATCGGCAGGATCAAAGGCACACCGGGGCTGACGACAATCAGATCCCGATTGAGAAAAAACTTTTCACTATGCCCTCCGGTCTCGAACTCGCTGATTCCGAAATCGGCCAGAGTTTGCAAAACCGGCTCAAGCTCTTGGGCTTCGCGCTGATCACTAACCGCAACCTGCCAGCCCTGCTTTTGTAAAAGGCGGGCAGCGGCAATCCCGCTGACCCCCAATCCGACGACCAGAGCTTTTTTCTGAGAATTTTTTTGCAAGTTTTTATTCATGCTTTAGTCGTATCTATTCCGCAACTCACTTAAAGCCACAACAAATGACGGCGAACATTGATGCCCTCGTAAAAAGTCACGGGATGGCTAAGTAAAAATTTCGATATACAAGATGTTGTGGTTTTTCAGGCGCGAGACCATACATGTAGTATGTCGAGTGCCTGAAAAACCACAACAGCGCAGTAGATCGGACTTT
>DAOVTG010000144.1 GCA_030633185.1 Deltaproteobacteria bacterium | reverse complement strand
TCCGGCCTTCGGCACCATAATTGAAAAAGGGGTTGTAACCTTAACAGGTTACAACCCCTTTTCTTTTCTAGCTCTGGAGAAAAAGCGGAGAAACGACCAGTTGCGACATCTGAAGGAGTTTTACTCCAAGTTGTTGAATGTTTCGGGCCAAAACCGCCATGGAAACATAACGTTCAAAGCCGCCAATGCCATGATCTGGACACATATCCAGGCCATGTACTTCCAAGGCATTAATCGCAGATTCTATTGCTGAGTGCTAATGTCACTTGTTGATAAAGTCTTCCGAATACTCTCTTTCTTTGTCGGCTGGCGGTGATCGCGCTGTTAAAATATGGTAGCGGCATGCCTTTTTACAGAAATGTTCCCAAGGATTTCAAAGTACTACTGGCCACGTCTAATCCAACCCAAAAACAGGAGTCCGGGCAAGGCGGCAAAGGTACAGAAAATAAAAAATGAGTTCCAACCTAGAGCCGAGACGACAAAACCGGTAGGAGCTGAGGCCAGAACCCGAGGAATCCCCATCAAGCTGGAGAGCAGAGCATACTGGGTAGCGGTAAATTTTTTATTGGTAAGACTGGCCATATAGGCGACATAGGCTGCGGTACCCATCCCGCCGCTTAGATTTTCAAAGGCAATTACTGCGGCCAGCAGAGAGAGACCGCCACCGACATTAGCAAGTAGAGCAAAACCGGCGGTCGATATCGCCTGCAAAATACCAAAGATCCAGAGAGAACGATAGATACCGAGTCTCAGCAGGATAACCCCGCCCAACAAGCCCCCACCAATCGTAGCCCAGAAACCAAAAAGTTTAACCACCGTACCAATCTCGGTTTTCGTAAAACCGAGATCAAGGTAAAAAGGCATGGTCATGGTCGAAGCCATCTGGTCGCCAATCTTGTAAAAGAGGATAAAAGCGAGTAACAGAAGGGCTCCCCGGCGACTAAAATAATCGACGAAGGGACCAACAACGGCTTCCTTGAAGGTCGAAGGGGCTCCGTGGGAGTGCTCCGGTTCACGACAAAGAGAAGTCGTTATCACGCCTACCAGCATCGCCGCCGCCAACAGCAAATAGACCAAACGATATGAGAGATGGTCGGCCATAATCAGACCGCCACTGCCGGCCAGCAGCATCCCCACCCGATAACCGTTAACATAGAGCGAAGAACCCAGACCAAGTTCAAGATCGGAAAGATCTTCCCGCCGATATGCGTCGACAACAATATCCTGAGAGGCGGAGAAAAAGGTTACCATAAAAGCGGCCAGAGCGACCAGAACCGGACTGGCCAGGGGATTTGTCAAACCCAAAGCCGCAATCGCCAGCATCAGCATAAGCTGAAAAAGCAGCATCCAGCCCCGGCGCCGCCCCAGGAAAGGCAGGGTAAAGCGATCCATTACCGGGGCCCAGAGAAATTTTAGAGTATAAGGCAAACCGACCAACGAAAAAAGCCCGATAACCTTGATATCAAGCCCGGACTCCTTCATCCAGGCCTGGAGGATGGAGATCGTCAGAAGCAGGGGCAGGCCGCAGGCAAAGCCCATGAGCAGGGAGACCAGCATTCTCGGCGTCCAGATGGCCTTCAGGAAACCTTGAGACATTAATCTCTCTCTTGTCGACTTTCCAGCCGTTTGACAATTTCATCTCTCTGATTAATAAAAATGCCCACCAGTTCAGGATCAAACTGTCTTCCCGCCCCTTTTTGCAACTCGGCAAAGGCCCCATCTAAACTTAAAGGGGAACGATAAGAGCGCTGTGAAGTCATCGCATCAAAAGCGTCGGCAACCCCGATAATACGAGCCATCAAGGGACTCTCCCGACCAGCTAAACCCTCAGGATAACCGTTGCCATCCCAATGTTCATGATGATGATAGACAACCTCTGTCACCTCCGCCAGAGAGCTGATTGGAGCCAGAATATTGCGCCCTTTACGTGGATGTTCCCGAACCTCAAAAAACTCACTCTCGGTCAACTCCCGGGGTAAATTAAGAATCGTATCCGAGATGCCGATCTTACCGATATCGTGGAGAATTGCCGCCTGTTGCAAAACCCCAAGTTCATCATTGGAAAAACCGAGCTCTCGAGCTATCAGACAAGCATAGAGAGAGACCTGACGCGAATGACCATGAGTGTAAGAGTCCTTGGCCTCCAGAGCGTGGGCAAAACTTTCTACAGTCTCAATATATTGTCTTTGCAAGTTATCGTAAAGATAGGTATTTTCAATGGCGGCGGCAGCTTTTGAAACTAACATATAGAAGGAACGCCGCAGCTTGTCGGAAAAAACCACCGTCGGCGTAAATGAGACCAGAACCAGGACACCAACCAGACGATTATGGGCTTTTAAGGAGAAGGCCAACATTGAATTGAAGTGGATCGGCTTTGGTGAATCACCTGAAATTGCCGGAAACAAAGAATCATTTCCACTGAAAAGCTTACTGCTGTACCTGGTAAAATACTCTTGCGCGACAACCGATGAGAGTCTCTTCGGCAAAAAGCTGAGAAGGTATCTTTCAGTTGTCGGCATCCTGCGAAAAAGCTGACGCCGACTGAGCCTGAAATCACCCTCTTCACCCTTGTTGACATCATCAAGATAGAGAGCCATAAAATCGGCTTTCGTGATGGACGCTGCCGATTCGAACAAAACCTTGACAACTTCATCAAAACCCGACTGCGAACTGATCGACTCACTGGCCTGATAGAGATCCATCATCTCTTTCAAATTAACATTTTCGCGTTGTAAAAACTGTTTTTCAAGCGCCCTTTCAACCGCATTGCTAACGATCTCGAAATTGAACGGCTTGGTAATATAATCATAAACCCCGAATTTAATCGCATCAATAGCCGTCTGCACCGAGGCATAAGCTGTAATAACGATGATAACCGGAGACTTTTCCCGAGCTTTAACCTGCCTGATAAGCTCCATACCATCCATCACCGGCATATTGATATCAGTCAACACCAGGTCGTACTCTTTCGCAGCCAACATGGTCAAAGCTTCCGCTCCGTTAACGGCACATTCAACCCGATAACCAAGACCTTTCAGCAACTCCACTAAAAGCTCGACAATCTCTACGTCATCATCAACGACCAGAATATTCATGCTACTGTTTGACCAGCTATTTCCCATCTTCAGACCATTCTCTAAATCTTTGATATAACTCTCACTTCTCATGAAACCTGAATAGTAAGCTCGGTTGAATTTTTACACCAATCCGGTGGCGGTGCCTTAATCGCAAGGCCATCGGCGAGGATCAGTTGCGAACAATGCAAATGAAAGCTGTTTTTCGCTATTGTTTCGGACTCTTTTCCCTTATCTAAAGAAAAAGGTTTACCACCATAAAGTGTGTCACCAAAGATGGGATGGCCGACTTCAGCCAGGTGAACGCGCAGCTGATGCATAACTCCACTATACATCACGAGACGAACCCGAGTCAGATTTCGCGAGGCCTCAAATTGAAGCGGGCAAACCTCTGTCCGGGCCGGATAGAGGCCGCGACAGGGCTCGGCCGGTGGGCTTACCACCATCCGGCGGCGATCACTACGATCATGGGTCAAATTCTTTTCGATGATAGCTTCCGTCACAAACCGCCCCTCGACTTCGGCAAGGTACTCTTTGCGTATCAGGTGATGATCAAACTGACGACGGATATCACCCCAGACCGCATTACTGCGAGCCACCAGCACAATCCCGGAGGTGGCATAATCTAAGCGATTGAGAAGGCCGGGTTGCAAAGAACCAAATCCGCCAACCCCAACGAGCTCAGGAAAAGCGGCGATCAAGCAATTTGCCAGAGTCCCGGTTTCAGAGGCTGTCAAAGGGTGAGTATGACAATTAGCTGGCTTATTCAGAGCTAACAGATTGTCATCCCGATACAATATTTCCAGGTCGGTTTCAGGTTCAGGCTGCGGCTTTGCCGGAGCCAGTCGAACGGGCAAATCAGCCGGGAAAGATATCCGCTGACCCGCCCTCATGGCCGCCCCTTTAGCAGCCCGACGACCCTCAACCAAAACTTCACCACTACGCAACGCCTGACGCCAGCGCTTGATGGATACAGCAGCCATCTGCTGATGCAGGAACCGGTCAAGGCGAGGAACCGATTCCGTAACCGTCAAGATAGTCATAGTAGACATAGATCCGGCATTTTTATCATTTAGATTCGGTCACCTGTTCCAGGGTCTTGATACTGACGTGCAGTTTTTCAAGTTTGAGGCTTAATTCCTGATGTTTGCCTTGCTCTTTCTCGATAATCTCCGGCGGGGCTTTGGCGAGGAATTTTTGATTGTTCAACTTGTTGCTGACCCCGGCAAACTCTTTCTCGGTTTTTTTCAACTCCTTGGCCAGGCGAGCCGCTTCCTGGGCAAAATCAACTAATCCGGCCAGAGGTACGAAAATCTCCAATCCGGCGGCCAGGCCGGCGGCTGACTGCGGCGGCCGCAAGGCGTCTTTGGCAATCGTCAAAGAGGTCAGGCGAGCTATATTGACGATACAATCTGAACTTCTATTTAAGACGTTTATCGAAGCCCCATCACTTCCGGTGATAACCGCTTCAAGACGCTGGCCCGGCGAGAGATTCATCTCCCCGCGAATATTACGGATCGCCGTAATCACTTCCATAACCAGGGCCATATCATAAGCGGCCAAAGCATCATCAAACTCGGCTGCCACTTTCGGAAAAGTAGTCTGCATAATAGTTGGCGGAGCGCCCGCCACTTGGGGCAGGGTTTGCCAGATCTCTTCACAGACAAACGGCATAATTGGATGGAGAAGCCTGACAATCTGTTCCAATGTGCGATAGAGAACCGCCTGGGCGGTGGTACGCCGGGTTTCATCTTGGCTCTGGAAAAGGTCGGGTTTGCTGAGCTCCAAGTACCAATCACAAAACTCATGCCAGGTAAACTGATAGAGGGCCTGGGCAGCATCGTTAAAACGATACTCGTCTAAAGCCGCAGTCACCTCACCGATAGTCTGATTAAGACGGTGGCTGATCCAGCGCTCGGCCAGAGAAAGATTTTTATTATCAATAACCGTTTCTGGAGAAAACCCATCAAGATTCATCAAGGTAAAACGAGATGCATTCCAGAGTTTATTGACAAAATTTCGATAACCACTGATGCGGGCTTCGGAGAGGCTGACATCACGACCCTGGGCCGCAAAAGCCGCCAGCGTAAAACGCAAAGCATCAGCCCCGTATTTGTCAATAATAATCAAAGGATCGATAACATTGCCCCGAGATTTACTCATCTTATGGCCATGTTCATCACGAACCAGGGCATGGATATAGACATCCTTGAAAGGAACTTCGTCCATGCATTTAAGCCCCATCATCATCATCCGGGCAACCCAGAAAAAGAGGATATCAAAACCGGTCACCAGGACTGAGGTCGGGTAGTACTTTTTCAAAGTCTCGGTCGATTCGGGCCAGCCCATCGTCGAAAAGGGCCAGAGCCCCGATGAGAACCAGGTATCGAGAACGTCCGTCTCTTGACGCAAATTCGGGCTCGAACAATCAGGACAACAATCGGGATCTTCTCGGGCGACAATCATCTTGCCGCAGGCGTCGCAATACCAGACCGGGATCCGATGGCCCCACCAGATCTGGCGTGAGATACACCAATCGCGGATATTTTCCATCCAGTTGAAATAGGTCTTCTCCCAATTTTTCGGGATAATCCGGGTCTTTCCCTCTTTAACCGCGTTAAGAGCCCGATCAGCCATAGGTTTGATTTTCACAAACCATTGATTCGAAAGGTAGGGTTCAATAATCGTCCGACAGCGGTAACAGTGACCAACATTATGCTGATAATCTTTAGTTGCTGGCAGCAGTCCCAGTTTTTGCAGATCGACGACCACCCGTTCGCGACACTCTTCTCGAGTCAGGCCGGCATAGACACCGGCATTTTCATTCATGGCCCCTTTTTCGTCCATAACCTTGATTATTTCGAGGTTATGACGCAAACCGACCTCAAAGTCATTGGCATCGTGGGCCGGGGTTATTTTGACCGCCCCGGAACCAAACTCCCGATCAACATAGTCATCCGCAATAATCGGTATCCGCCGATTCATCAGGGGCAGCATTACCTCTTTACCGATCAGCTTAAGATAACGCTCATCCTCGCCATTAACCGCGACTGCACTATCCCCGAGCATGGTTTCCGGTCGGGTCGTCGAAACTATAATCGAGCCGTCGCCATCGGCCAGCGGATATTCAAGATCCCAAAGTTTGCCATCATTATGCTCCTCAAATTCAACTTCCAGGTCAGAGAGTGCCGTATGACAGCGTGGACACCAGTTGATAATATAATCACCCTGGTAGATGAGTCCCTCTTCGTAGAGCAAGACAAAAACTTCACGCACCGCCTGGGAAAGCCCCTCATCCATCGTAAAACGTTCCCGAGACCAGTCGCAG
>DAOVTG010000110.1 GCA_030633185.1 Deltaproteobacteria bacterium | reverse complement strand
TTCATCGGCAGACCCAAACGATCAGCCGTATGCAGAAGAGTTTCACGGGAAAGCCAGCGAAACTCGTGCTGTATATCCAGTAGAATCTGGATCAGAGCCTCTTTATCAGCCCCGTAACCATCGATTATCTGATCAACCTTGATAAGGGAATATGGCATCGGCAATTAACTCCTGGATACATCTATTAAACAATTTACCTGGGGAATCTTAATGGCGAGCGATTGTATACAATCGCTCGCCATACTTGTCAAGCAAAAATGGTTAGGCAAAAACTCACAAATAAATAAAAACCCCATCCATAAGATGGATTTCGGTAACTATTCAGGTGCCTCCCTGCAAACTACCGGGGCTGGGGTCATTGCTGGCACAAGGTGCGTCAGCGCCCCAGCTTTGGCCCCGTTTATGAGGGCGAAGCAGAGTTCACCGCTATTTGCTATAACTTTATGGAGGGCACCTGAATAGTTACGAATATTATTGAAAATGAGTGCTCCAATTCGGTCGGCTCATAACCCAACATTGATGGCGTCATAAAAAGTCCGATCTACTGCGCTGTTGTGGTTTTTCAGGCACTCGACATACTACATGTATGGTCTCGCGCCTGAAAAACCACAACATCTTGTATATCGAAATTTTTACTTAGCCATCCCGTGACTTTTTACGAGGGCATCAGACTTATTTTTCAGCGGCAATTTCATCCTTGATAATTTCACTTAAAATTTCAAATTCCATCTTCATTGCTTCCCGGTTCTCGTTGATTAGTGACCAGTTTTCCTGTTTGGCCGCCTTTTCCAGTTCATAGGCTGCAGCTTGTATCTGGTGGGCTTCAATACTTCCGGATGAGCCTTTGATCGAGTGGGCGGCAATCAATATTTTTTCACAATTTTCCTCTTTTATTCCAGTTTCAATATCTTCAAGATAGCTCCGGGCGCTTATTAGATAATCGTCCAGAAGTTCCTGGTACAATTCAAGATCATCGTCAAGTTTTTCTAGGAAAGCATCACGGTCAAAGAGTTTTGTGTCACGAGCTGAATGGCTCTCTCCCTCTTGGGAAAAATCTTCAGATTCCACTTCTTCTTCGATAAAATTATCTGCGAAATTGGGGTTGTCGGTTTGTAAGGAGTGTTTTTCAAGATTTTCGATTGCCCGAGTCAAGACTTCATTGAGTTGTTCAAGCCTTACCGGTTTAGTGAGAAAGTCATTCATGCCGACGGCCAGGCAGCGATCCTTGTCGCTTTTTAAGGCATGGGCGGTCATGGCGATAATTATCACCCTGGGGTTGATCGTCGTGGTTGTTTGGCTGCGAATTTGCCGGGTTGTTTCATAGCCGTCCATCTCCGGCATCTGGATATCCATAAAGACCAGATCATAATGAGCAGCACCAAGGGCCGCCAGGGCTTCAACGCCATTGCCGGCGGTTGCGCAGGAAACCCCCAGTTTGGAGAGCATTTTGGAGCCTACCTTGATATTAACCTGGTTGTCATCAACCAGGAGGATGCGGAGCTGTTTTCGTTTTTCAGCTAGTTCCAGTAGCGATTCATCAGTCTCCTCGACTGCCTCATCAGGCAGACTTTTACCCATACAGCGGGCCAGTTGCTCGTAGAAAAGTGATCTTTTTATGGGTGGGGGAATGACTGTATCATAATCATTAAGTGGTGAAGCTTGTTGGTGGGGCGTTAAAGCCATTAAAAATTGGGGGCGCAAAATCTCCGGGAGAGCATTTTTCAGATTGCATGGTTCAATTTGTTGTGAGAGATCGGCTATGATCATGGTGTAAGGTTTCTTCTCTTTTTGGGCTCTAAATAACTGTTCATTAAGAGACGGCAATGAGTAGGCATTATCAACCTCGCACTCTAAAGCCAGAAGATGCTGTTCGACGACCTCACCCGCCGGTTGCAACTCCTGTTGGATATTATCAAGAGGCGGAGTAAAGAGGAGGAAGCGCTGCTTATGGAAAAGTTTTGCCTGGGTCGGTGGAGCCGACTCCGGATCGCGGCGCAGGGCGACTGTGAACCAAAAGGTCGAACCGTGACCCAGCTGACTCTCAATGCCAATTTCACCACCCATCAATTCGGCTAGCTGTTTTGAGATTGCCAGGCCTAAACCGGTGCCGCCAAACTCTCTGGTGGTCGAGGAATCAACTTGTGAAAATGATTGAAAGAGCCGGTTGATACGGTTTTCAGGGATGCCAATACCGGTGTCGGTGATCTGAAAAAGCAGTTTTACCTGTTCCGGATCTTCTTGTTTAAGTGTGGCTCTGACAATAATGCCGCCTTTTTCCGTGAATTTTATGGCATTATTAGCCAAGTTGATCAGAATCTGGCGCAAGCGCACCGGATCTCCCTGTAACAACTCGGGGATATGATGGTCAACAATACAGTGGAAAAAGAGACTTTTTTCAGCGGTTTTGAGGGAGAGCAGACCAAGTAGGTCATCGGTTGTTTCTCGAACCTGAAAAGGGATCTCCTCAAGTTCAAGCTTATTGGCTTCAATTTTGGAGTAATCGAGAATATCATTGATGATGTGGAGTAATCCTTCACCGTTTTTAATGATGATATTCAAGTAGTCACGCTGGTCGTAATCAAGTTTGGTGTCGAGCAGCAGGGAAGAGAAACCGATGATAGCATTCATCGGGGTTCTGATTTCATGACTCATATTGGCAAGAAACTCGCTTTTAGCGACGTCGGCAAGCTCAGCATCGAGAGTCATGCGGTTGGCTCGTGAGATTGCCAGTTCGAGCTGTTCGTTGATTTCGTCAGCCTCTTCGGTGGCTCGATGGATAGCGGTACGGTCGTGCAGAGTGGCGGAAAACAGTTGCTTACCCTGATCTTTTTTGGTATGGGCAATTAGAATGAGATGGCAGATCAGGTCGGCAAATGGGGTGATAATCTCGAGTTCACCCTGCCACTGGCCGCTTTTGGCAGCCAGTGGCAGCGCCTCTTTCTTGATGTGAGCGCAAGCTTTTTCCGGAAATAGCTGAAAAAAAGAGAAGGGTGAGAGTTCTTTATTATTCTGGATATCAAGATAACGTCGGCCCGCCGGGTTTAAGTAGGTTATGGAACCATCTTCAGTGAATATGAGGATCGGGTTTGGCGATATCTCGATGATTTCAATAAGGAGGTTTTTCACTTCTACCATAACTATTTGCCTTCCCTTAAAAGTTCGGCCAGCAGACTGATTGGATGTTCGGCCTGCCATTGGCTGTCGGCGACCACGGCTCCTTCAGTCAGTTGCAAAAGGCATCCGGGACAGCCGCTGGTGACAACCTCGGCCCCGCTGGCATCAATGTCACGGGCCTTTTCATTAAGGATCTCCCGGGAGAGTTTTTTATGGGCCAGGCCAAAAGTGCCGCCGGCACCACAGCAGCGTTCAGGGTGTTGCATCTCAACAAAATTATCTCCGGCGATCAATTTAAGCAGCCAGCGCGGCTGGCTGGTAATGCCCTGTCCTTTGCGCAGGTGGCAAGGGTCGTGATAGGTGAGCTTTTTTTCAAGTTTCTTTTCTCCCACCAGTTGTTCCAGTTTTTCCCGGTTTCGGAAAAGAAATTCACTGATATCCAGGACTTCACAACCTTCGGGGAGACCTTCGTATTCCTTCAAGGCGTGGGCGCAGGAGGCGCAGCCGGTAACGATCTCCTTAATCTCTGCGTGTTTTTGAAAAACCTCCAGGTTGCGTTGTTGCAGTTCCCGGTTTGATTTAAGGTCACCGGCCCCCCAAGTCACTATACCGCAACAGTTAAGTTCTTTCGGTACAATTCCTTGAAAACCGAGTTGTTCAAGGACATAGAGCAGGTCGAGCCCCATGTAGGGGAAAAGATAGCGGGTTGCACAGCCGGGGAAATAGAGCACCGGTTTTAATTGGGATGAGGTTTGTCGTTTATTTAAATGGTCATCAAGGTGTTGTAGCGGCAGGGCCGGAATGACGGTTTTGTCGTCGAATCCGGGCAGTGGCAGGCGGCGAATCAGACCGCTGTGGCGCGGCAGGCGCCGCCAGAGAATCCACTGTACTAATGATGCGATCTTGAGAAATCTCGGCAAAGAGAGGATCCGGTTTTTGAGCAGGTAAAAAGCACTTTTTTTGATCGGGTTTAAACCCAGCTTTTCGGTTTGCCGCCGTCGGGCATCAGCGATGATTTCGGTGATTTTAACACCTTTGGAGCAGTTTTCTTCGCAGGCTCCGCAGAGCAGGCAGTAGTCTACCGCCTCGACCCAGCCGGGCGGCAGTTGATCTTCATCATTGAGTCTTTCAATAAGGTTAAGTTTGCCCCGGGCGACCATCTCTTCACGGCCGGTTTGTCGATAGATTGGACAGACCGCCATGCAGGCGCCGCATTTGACACATTTTTTCAGCTCCTGTTGCCAGGTGGAAGTTGTCATGGTAATTATTCCTGTAAATCCGAAGAGGACTCTTCGGTTTGAAACACGGCGGCTATTTTCTCCTGTAGATCAGCTTGTTGAATCGGTTTGATAAGATAGCCGCTGATCCCCAGGGTCAAGGCGGTTTTCACATATTGGAGCCCGTTTTCAGAGGAGATGACGAGAACCGGAAGTTGCTTTAAAGCGGCAGTGTTGCGGATGGTTTTGAGCAGGGTCAAACCGCTGACGACAGGCATGTGGATGTCGCTCAGTAAAAGATCAACCTGGTTATGTTTAAGAAAGGTCAGGGCCTCGGTTGCATTGGTGGCGAAAGAGACCTCTTTAAAGCTCATATCGTCAAGATATTTACTGATAATTTTGCGTACCAGTTTATTGTCGTCGACGATCAGGATAGTTTTATCTTTGTAGGTCTCCATTGTCGAAGTCACCTTTATTACGCCGGAAAAATTTTGCCGGGGTTAAGCCGGTTGTCGGGATCGAAAGCTTGTTTGACGGCTCGCATGATGGCGATGGTGGCCGGACTCCACTCTTTGTCAAAATAGGCCGATTTCGTATTGCCGATGCCGTGTTCACCAGAAAGAGTACCGCCCAGTTCCAAGGTGACGGCAAAGATCTCATCGATGGCCTGGTGACCTCGTCGGGCTTGATCCGGGTCATCTTTGTCGAGCATGACATTGACATGGATATTACCGTCACCGGCATGACCGAAACAGACGATCGGCAGAGAGACCTTCTCCGACAATTTTTCGAGGCGGGCGATTACTTCAGGGATTGCGGCCCGTGGTACCGCGATATCTTCATTAATTTTGTGAGGCGCAAGGTTGGCAATGGCTGGTGAAAGACGGCGTCGGGCGATCCAGAGTTGCTCTCTTTCACTCTCATTTTGGGCTTCAATTAAGAGTAGCGCATCATCTTTAAAAAGTTCTTTAAGTTTTTGACTCATGGCGAGGACACCGGGAGTCGTGCCGTCGATCTCGACCAGGAGTACCGTGTCAGCCTCTTCGGGCAGGGTGAAAGGCAGTCCGTCACGTACCGCGTTGATTGAGTGATGATCGAGAAATTCAATGGTTGAGGGCTCGATCTGATTCTTGAACATAGCATTGATCGCATGGGCTGCGGCCGTCATTGAGGAAAACGCCAGGAGAGAAGTTTTGACCGCTTCGGGTGCCGGTAACAGTTTTAAGAGGATTTTGGTGATGATTGCCAAGGTTCCTTCCGAGCCGATCAGCAGTGAGGTGAGATCATAACCGGAGACCGATTTGATGCATTTGTTACCGCATTTAATGGTCTCGCCATTGATGAGAACCGCTTCCAGGCCCATGACATAGTCGGCCGTGACCCCATATTTAACGGCCCTCGGGCCGCCGGCATTTTCAGCGACATTGCCGCCTAAAGTTGAAAAGGCGAGACTGGCGGGGTCGGGTGGATAGAAGAGGCCCAAACGGCTGACTACTTCCTGAAGTTCACCGGTTATAACTCCCGGTTCAACCGTGGCGATCATATTTTCCTGATCAATTTCGAGAATCTTTTTCATCCGGGTTAAAGAGATAACGATTCCGTCGTGGCTCGGGATAGAGCCGCCCGACATGCCGCTGGCCGCTCCGCGAGGAAATATTTTTAAGCCTCTTTTTGCAGCCAGCCGCAGGGCGCATTCGACCTGGAGCCCGTTTTCGGGCAAAAGCACCAGCATCGGGTCTGCCGTTTGACGAGTTGCATCATAGCCATAACAGGCTCGGGACTCATCAGCGGCAATAATCTGCTCTTGGTTAAAGCCTGATTCCTTCAGTTCTTCAATCAGTTGGTTGCGAATTGTAACGAGTTCAGGCATAATCTTTTATCCTTAATAGCGGTCAATCCGGCAGGAACCAAATAGACTTTTATTTCTTTGAAGTAAACATAATTATGGATAAGGCACAAAGGCAGCAGGCACAAAGTTTTTGGTTTTTACTTTGTGCCTTCTGTCTCTGTGCCTTTGTGCCTAAAAATTGTCAGGGTCTGGTGGGGCCCGGTTAATAAGACCTGACCGGGGCGGCCACCTTTGGGTTTGCGCAGGTGTTTTACTTGAATCATGGTTACTTCGACTTGGTTTTCATCTTTGCCCCGGGAGTTGGCGGCCGCTAAGGCGGCGGCCTGAAGCTGCTCTTTTTCACTGTTTATCGAGCCCGGGGCACTTTTTAACAGAACATGGGCTCCCGGTTGGTTGCGAGTGTGAAACCAGAGATCTTCGGGGCTGCTTAAACGTCGATAGATATTTTCGTTGCCCAAGGCATTACGGCCGATATAAATGATACCGCCGTCAACTCCGGTTTTTCGTTCCACCCCCTGATGACGCGAGTTATCTGGTTTCAAAGTTTTTTTCTTGCGGCCCCGGCTCTTCTCGGGGGGTTGTTGTCGACCCTTTCTCTCAGCCAGATCAGAGGCCAGTTCAAGGAGCTCTTGCTCTTGGTCGGAAACGTCTCGGTCGGGGTTGATTTTTAACTCTTCGAATTGGAAGAGAAGCTCTTCCGTGTACTCTTCCTCACGCCGGGTCTCGATCAGGCGTTTCTCAATCAGTTTCAGTCCGCGCTTGGCTTTTTTTGCATTTTTGTAGAATTTTTCGAGGTTGGCCAATGGGCTTAAAGCCGGGTTTAAGGTGATCTTCACCTCTTCCAAATCTTTTGACCAGTAGTTGGTCAATTTTATCGATTGAGCTCCTCTTTTAATTTGGTGCAGGCTTCCTTTAAGGAGATCTCCAAGATGGCTGTCATTTAGATGGCTCTCTTTCTCGTTACGCTCATCAATAAGCCGTTTTTTTCTTTTTTGCAAGCGGCGTCGATGTTTTTTTAAGGTTTTTTCCAGACGTCTAATCTCACGACTGCCGTAGTGATCCTGATAGCGAGGGAAAAACCAATCGTCGTAGCGTTGTTGTAACTCTTCATTAGAAAGAGCGGCCATTTGTTCCTGGGCGATGATCCCGGCCAAGAGAAAAGAGGGGGTTTTTGCAGCCGTATTGCCCGCCGTTTCCGGTTGTTTGTATTCGGTGCCGGGTTTAAGGCGCAGGTCAGGTGGAATCTCAAAGAGCCGGGCACCGACCTGCATTTCGGAGCCTCGGCATAAAATCGCATTGCTGCGCTTACCGGTAAGCTCAATAATCAGCTGTTTTTCATCTTCACCCCGGCGTGCGGCTCTGATTATAACAATGCGATCATTATCTACCTTCTCGATCGCCGAAATTTTGGCGCCCTGTAGATGGTGGCGAAGATAGGCACAAAAGCGTAAAGGGCGAGGTGGGTTGAGGTAGCGCCGACTGGTTAAGTGAAGGCCGGGCTCCATCGGGGCAACCGAGATCAGCAGGCGTTGTTCACCGCTCCGACCACCCCCGCGCAGGCGCAAAAGCAGATGGTAAGGGGTCATCTGGTGAACCTTGGTAATAAAGGTTCCCGGCAGTCGCTGAGCCAGCCCCGCTGTCATGATTTCTAAGCTCTGTGCATCCATTTATGGCTCGTCAAAATAATTTTTTCTAGACTAAACAGTATAGTCTTTTAAGTGTTTCAAGTCCAGTAAAGTCGATTTTAACCTAGAATTCCGATATAAGGATTTTCCGTGTTGCTTTAATCCCTGAACAATTTAATTTTTTTCAGACATTTTTATAGATCATCTGATTTTTTGTATTTGGCGTAAATTTGCTCGCGATTAATATTTAACTCTTTGGCGATAT
>DAOVTG010000052.1 GCA_030633185.1 Deltaproteobacteria bacterium | reverse complement strand
TGCAAACTCAAGAACTCCATCATCATCATGGTCTTTACTTGCGTATTCGAGCTGGGCCTCGACATAGGCCTGCATGACCTGGATTACCTCCAGCTCATTTTCGCCTATTCTGCGGTTTAAAATTTCATCTTTGCCGGCCGCAACATCAAATAGCCAGCTTTTGTAGATTTTTACGATGGGAATCGGGAACGGCCAGTCGTCTTTGCCGATGATCAGGGTTGCCGAGGTCGGACTTGCCATCTCAAGGTGATGTTTTTCATCATATTTCTTGACAAATTCAGCTGCCACTTCTCGCCCCTCAACCTTATCGCCGGAGAAGATAATTGATTCAGCATTTGGTCCCAGAATAATCAAGGCTTTCGCTGCATCATATTCCCGGGCGGCAGTGACAATGGCTTTAATCGCGTCCTGAGGAGTGTTGAAAGCCTGGCCTCGAAAGACAGAAACTGTTACACCGGCAAAACTGAGGCTGAAATTCATTATCGTAAAGACCGTCACCGCCAGCGCCATAAGCCAAAATCCGCGGGCAGAATTCATTGTTTTATTTTTCAGACAACTGGTCATAGTAATATTCTCCATATGCTGTTCTTGTAAAAAGTCAAAATCGGACACTTTGGAAACTGTCATATAAGTTTCAAATTAGCGTCGGCGACCGCCTCGACTTCTGCCGCTACCGCCCCGGTTGCGACTGGTGTTGCGGCTGGTGTTGCCGCGTCGGCTCATCTTGCTGCTCCGTCGGCCGGATGAACCGGAACTGCTGAAGGCACTGGAACGCTGTGATTTGAAACGGTTTTGCTTAGCCTTAGCGCTTGGTCTGGACGCTCTTTTACTGATTTTCCGATCTTGTTTGCGGTTGTCCGTCCGACGAACATTACGATTAAGATCCTGTTTTTTTATTGAATTACGGGTTTTACGGTCAAGGCCTTTGGATGCGCGTCCGCGGCCGAGATCGCGCTTTTTGGCTGCCCGATCAGACTGACCGAACTTTTTCCTGGTTGATTTATTGTTGTATGCTACACCTTGTCGATGTTTTGAGTTGTGTTTCCAGGATTTGTTGCCTTTTCCGCCTCCAATTTTAACGTTATTGTTAAAGTTTGTGGTTCGGTTGATATCTATATCAATATTACCACGCCCCCAGTTGGGGCGGCACCAACTGCCAATGCCGATCCCAATTATAATTCCGGTGCTAAAGCCATATCGTGGCGGTGGGGGATACCAGACATAAGGTGGATAGTGAGGATACCACCACGGCCCATAGACATAAGTGCAACTATAGGCCGGTACGTAAACAACTTCAGGGTTGGCAGATTCTATAATGATGATTTCTTTTTCAACCACAACCTTCTGCTCTTCGGTTGTTTTCAGATTGCCCCCTTTTTTGGCCTTGGCCCGGAGGGTCTGAACCATATCCATAACCGCTTTCTGATTTTCAAGAAAATAGTCGCCCAATCTTTTGGTGGCATCAAGGTTGTCGCTCATTGAAGCTAGAACGGAGGGGAAGTGGCAGATTGATTTAACACTTACATCCCACTTCTTATCCTTTAATGCTTTATCCAGAGTATCTTCTTTGAGACTACCATTTTTCTTGACAAAGCGGTCGGCTTCGACAACCTCAAGGGGATAGGTTGCCGCCATAAACATCTGGGCCAGCAGTGAGTCCGGATAGAGGGCGATCGGAGCCAGAATCTGAGCCAGTTCTTCCTGGCTGGCGGCACCATTTGAACTTGTAGCCGGATCATCTTTCGCTGCAACGTTTCGAGCCAAGCCAAACATTGACAAAAAAAGGCTGAAAACAACAAAAAATGTCAACACCTTCAACTCATTTTTACAGTTTTTCATAGTATTTCCTCTTTCTAATTATAACACAAACCATACTTACGGCACCTTGTTACATTGGATTTAATCATATGTCCACTGTTTATTTCGGGGACACCCTATTCCGGGGACACCATACTTATCTTTATGCCTCAGCATAAAGATAAGTATGGTGTCCCCGGAATAGGGTGGTGGGTGTCAAAAATGATTATTTGTAGCCGTTTTCAAGGAGGGTGAAAATATGGTCGGCGATGATTTCAGGATTGTTATGGGAAGCTTGAAAGCCTGGCAGGAATGAGCGAATCGGGGTGATCTGGAAGTGGTAGAGTACCAAGCTTAAAATCGAGATGGCCATTAAGTGGGGGTCCAGATTCGGGTTGAGAGACCGGCAGAGTTCATTCATGTCCTTGAAGAAATTGCCGAAAACCTGGTCGGCAAGTAATTGTAAACGTTTTTCATCGCCATCTAAAATCTCTCTCTGCATAAGTCTTCTGAAATTGTTATCTTCCTGAACCTGGATGCATAGTCGCAAAATCAGGTGATTCAGCCGTTCTTCAGGGCTCGCCTGTAAGGCAAAAGACTCATTCATAAAATCAGCATGTTTGCTGAAGGCCTGAGTCAGGGCTTCGATATAGAGGGTCTGCTTGTCGGGGAAATGGTGATAGAGAGATGCTGCTTTAATCCCTACGGCTCGGGCGATCTGACGCATGCTGACCCCGGCGTAGCCGCTATCGGCAAAAAGGGGAATGGTGGTGGCCAATATTTCCGCTTTTGTATGTTGTTTGTCGGTACCCATTATAGACTCCCGGTTGCATAATGCAACCGAATGATCGCCAGTACGGCATCATTACCGGCCTTGTCGTAGTTGACATAATTTATCGTCCGCAGGGTTTCTGCGTCAAGAACTTCAGTGTTGGTGCCAATCCCCTCCTTGTAGCGGTTACGGGTGACCTGGAGATTCTCCTCGGCCTGTTCCAAGGTCTCTTTGGTAACCTCTATCCGTTTTCGGCTCTCATCCAGATCAAGCCAGGCTTGGCGAACCTGGAGCTGAATCAAGGTTCCCATCTCCTGTCGTTGTTCAGCCAGTGATCGAGATTGAGCCTCGAGGGCGAGGCTTTTGTTTTTTGCCACATTACCGTCAAAGATATCCCAGGAGGCCAGCACCATCGTCTGCCAGACCCCTTCATGAAGTTGATGAGAATTTTCCTGGTAATCATAGCCGCTCATGAGCGTAACCTTGGGGCCGCTTTCGGCTTTGGTTGATTTGGCCTGCCATTTCAGGGCCTCTATCTGTTCGGCCAAGGCGGCCAGTTCGGGACGTTTTTTGAGAGCATCGCGGCTTAAAACGGTTAAATCGATTGCCGGGAAAAGGAGAGGGATCGTCGAGATTTGAACCTTGTAATCCAGAGGCCGGTTTAAAAGCCGATTGTAGGCGGATTGGGCAATATCGAGCCGGTTCTGGGTTTTCAGAGTCAGCTGCCGAGCATTGGCGAGTGCGACTTTTGCCGCCAAAAGATCGTTGACCGGGACCATGCCTTCATCATGAAGATTTTTAACGTCAGAGGCATGGGCGGCCAGGCTCTGTTCGTGGCTGATGGCTACGTCTGTTTGCTGGATGCCGAGTAATATAGCGATATAAGCTTCGGCAATTTTCAGCTTTACCTTTTGCCTGGCAGCCTGTTCGGCAAACTTGCCGGCAGATAGATTTGCCGTGGCCGCATCAATCGCTGAACTTATCTGGAAATGGGTGTAAAGGGGCAGGGAAAACATAGCCTGGTAAGTCAGAGATTGGTCATCAGCTGTTGTAAATTGGATAGTTTGGGCAAAGGCCGCCGGTTCGTTATCAAGGATGGTGTATCCTGCTCCTATATTTAAAGTGGGCAGGCGCCTGCCTTTGGCGGCATTAAGCGTTGCCTGCCGGGAGATGGTATCTTGTTCCGTCGCTTTTAGGAGATGGTCGGTCTGCAAACCGATCTTCCAAGCCTCTTCCAGCGTTTCGCCAAAACTAATCCCGAGTGGAGATAAAAACTGGAGGGCAGCACAAATTATAATTAAAATGAAAATCTTTTTCATGATCGTTTTCCTTTTAAACTGCCAAAACGGAGAGTTCGGCGCAATCGAAGTCTTTCAATACCATTCTCAACCAGAGAATAAACCGCCGGGACGACCAGCAGGGTAAGTATGGTTGAGCTTAGCATCCCGCCGATAACCGCCACCGCCAGCGGGCCGTTGGTGTCGGCTCCGGCACCGTAGCCTAAAGCGGCCGGTAACATGCCCAGGATAAGTGTAAAGGCGGTCATCAGTACCGGTCGCAGTCTGATCGGACAGGCCTCTTCTAAAGCCGCGTCAATGCCTTTGCCTTCGGTTCGGAGCTGGTTGGTAAGATCAACTAAAAGAATCGAGTTTTTAGTCACCAATCCCATAAGCAATACCAGCCCGACCATGGAAAAAATATTTAAGCCATGGCCAAAGAGCCATAAACCGCCGATGCCGCCGACAATCGCTAAGGGTTGGGCGACCATGATGACCAGAGGTTGAATGAACGAGTTAAATTGGCTGGCCAACACCATATAAACCAGGATAATAGCCATAATAAACGTGAAACTGATATAGTGGACGGTTTTACCAAACTCTTCCGCCCGGCCTGTCATTTTAACATTATAGCCCAATGGCAGCAGATCCTTGGCGGCCGCCATTACTGTGTTGACGGCCGTGCCCAGAGCGTCTTCCGGGGTGGCAAAAAATTCAGCCGCATATTGCATGTCGTAGCGGGTAATAACCGCCGGTCCCAGGATCTCTTTAAAATGGGCTACGGTATCGAGTCGAACCAGTTTGCCGCCCCTGGTCCTCAGATAAATTCGGCGTAAATCCTGGGGTTTGGTGATTTTTCCGGGCGTAGCTTTCAAGCGGATGTCATAGCGTTCGCCATCACCGGGCTCATCATTATATTTTGCCACATCGAGACCACCGGCTAAAGCATTAACCGCCATTGCCACATCAAGAGCGTTAAGTTCCAGATCAGCCACCCGGGTGCGGTCGATAATAAGTTTGACCTGGGGCAGATCGAGTTGTAGGTCGAGGTCGACCCGGCCCAGACCTGGTTCCGTAGACAATTTTTTGTTTAATTCATGGGCCAGTTTCGCGACTTGGCCCAATTCCGGTCCGGTCAGATTAAACTGCAAAGGTTCTCCCCGCATACCGCCGATCACGGAAACCGGGGCCGGGAAGGCCAGAACCCCGGGGATCTCGGCCAGCTCTTTTCTTAAAATAGGAATTAGATCATATTGTTTCAGGGTGCGCTCGGAAAGCGGAGTCAAACGTACGGAGATCTCCCCCCTGGATACCTGACCGGTGGCATCGCTGCCGATCGAAGAGAGATAGGAGGCAATTTCGGAATGAGATTTTAAGACCTTCTCGATTGCGGCCAGGCGGTCGTTAGTATAGTTGATGGATGAGCCCAATGGAGTTTTCAGCGTGATTATAAAATGGCCCTTATCTTCAGGCGGCATAAAACTTTTGCCGAGTTGGCCGACCAGAGGCAAAAACACCCAGACCATGATGCCGGTAAGGATAATCATGGACCAGCGAAAACGTAAGGTAAACCCTAAAGAGACTCGATAGAGTTTTTCCATAGCCTGAAAACCGGACTCCCAGATGGTGTAGAGCCTGCCAGTTTTTGGTTTAGCACTTAAAAAACGAGAGCAGAGCATCGGTGTAAGGCTGATGGAGATAAACAGGGAGGTGATAACGCCAACCGTCACAACCACCGCAAAAGCCGTAAAAAAGCGGCCGATTATACCGCCCATGAAGATCACCGGGGCAAAAATACAGGCCAGGGAGAAGGTTGCGGCGAGAACCGGAAAGACGACCTGGTTGGTGCCTTCCAGGGCTGCCTGGTGGGGATCCATATCCGGATATTTTTCGCGAAAGCGGAAAATATTTTCTAAAACGACAATGGCGTCATCGACGACTACACCGATTAGCAGGAGCAGGGCCAGCAGGGTCATTTTGTTAAACGTAAAACCACCAAAATACATCACCATAACCGCCCCCAGCAGGGAGATCGGAATCGCCGTGGAGATGATCAGAGTGGAGCGAAATGATTTGAGAAAAATAAAAACAACCAGGGCCGCAAATAGAGTCCCGAGAAGAATATGATCTTTTAAGGCGGCCACCGATTCTTCGATAAAATCGCCGTTATTCGAGGCAATTTCAATGCGTAGTCCCGGAGGTAGCTGGGGGGTGATTTCGCGTTCCAGTTTCTCTTTTATAGCATCAACAATGGCGACGGTGTTTGATCCGGTGACTTTGACAATGCCGAGACTGACACAAGGCTGGTCGTTATAGCGGGCCAGCTTGCGGTTGTCTTCGAGGCCGTCGACGACCGTAGCAATCTGTTTTAAACGGATAGCGGCCTCGCCCCGATGGGCAATAATCAGGTCTTCAATCTCTCGGACATTATGAAATTCAAGATTGAGTTTGATCAGATCTTCGGTCAGGCCTCCAACCAGATAGCCGCCCGGCAGTTGAATATGGTTGGTCTGGAAGGATCGGATGACATCGCCGATGGTAATTGAGAGACCGGCCATGGCTTCCGGTTGAAGATTGACCCGAATCGTGCGCTCACGTTTTCCGCCAAGTTTGACTTCGCCGACCCCCTCAATCGATTCCAGCCGCTTTTTAACTATATTTCGGGCGTACTGGTTAAGTTGCTGTAAAGTACGATCGCCGGATAAGCTCAGCCACATTACCGGCTCGGCCCCAATCTCGATCTTGGCCACCACCGGTGGATCGGCTTCCCTGGGCAGATCACGCAAGGCTTGATTGACTTTGGCTTGGACTTCGTTAAAAGCGACATCGACATCACGGCTCAGTTTCAGCTTTACGATGACTACGGAAATCCCGGGAGCCGAGCGTGAGATAATGTGTTCAATACCGGGGGTTGAGTTTACAGAAGTTTCAATGACATTGGTGACCGTCGTATCAATAATATCCGGATCGGCCCCGATCATGGTGGTCGTGATCGAGATCATCGGGAAATCGATCTCCGGGAACTCGTCAACCCCGATTCGGTTATAGCTGACCAGGCCAAAAAGGATGATGAGCGCACTCAGCATAATTGCCAGGACATGCTGTTTTATGGAGAGTTCAGGCAGACTCATCGTTGTTTCTCCATAACTGCGGCGCCATCGGTAAGAAATCCGGCGCCGTCGACAATGATTCTCTCATCACCTTTGAGACCGCTGATAATCTCAATCAGATTCCCCTGGCGCTGGCCGGTAACTACCTGACGTTGGCGGGCAACCTGGTTTTCGATTTGATAGATAACCTCTCCGGCCGGGCGTCTGACAATCGCCCTGATTGGAACCAGAATACCGTTTTCATGTCGATCGATAATAACGGTGCCGTTGATCGTGCCACCGGGCCGCCAAGCTCCGGGATTTTCAAGATAGATAATAACTTCAAGAGCCCGGCTGTAGATGTTTACGGCCGGTCTTATTTGATCAATTTTGGCTTCGATTATCCGGTTGTGGCTGAGCGGTGAGGTGAGCTTGACTTCGAGGCCCGGGGCCAGATTGGCGGCAACATTTTCGGGAAAAGGGAGGACGATACGAAAAAAATGATCAGTCACCATCTGCAAGAGCGGGGTGCCCGGCTTGACAAAATCACCTTCTGAGACAAATCTTTTCTCGATCCAGCCGCCGACCGGGGCAAACACAGAAGTCTTGGCCAGGCGTCGTCGATTGTCAGCCAGTCTAGAGAGAGCGCCTGCCAATTGCTCTTTAAGCGTGATCAGCTTGACTTCGGCATTATCAAAACGTTCCTGGGAGATCGATTTTTTAGCCAGAAGATTTCGGTAACGTTCAAGCGTACGTTTCTGGTTTACAATTAAGGCTTCAAGTCGGTCAACATCCGATTGTAAGGCCGCTTTTTCAAGTTTCTGCTGCTCACTGTCAATTGTGACCATAGTATCTCCGGCTTTGACTATCTGGCCGGTATCAACGTAAATTTTTTGGATGCGTCCGGAGACCTCCGCAGCAACTTTAGGGTTGGTTTTTGCTTCAATCCAACCCATCGACTCTTCGGTTATAATCACCGTAGCGCGGGTCACCGAGGTTGCGGTAACCGGGGTCGTAGTTACCGAGGATTTTTGCTTATCACTCTTAGTTTCAGTCCAGCCCTGGTCGGCTCCAGCGATAGTTATTAGAAGTACAATCAGGCAGTGAAATATTTTCAACATTATCTCTTCTCCAAGTTGTGACAAAACAACGGGAAATCATCCGTAACTAACGTTAGGTAGGGAGAATACACAAGAGCAGCTGATTCGTCAAGTAAGAAAAGTAAAATCCGATCAAGATTGATAAGCTCCTGCCATTGAGAAGTTTCAAACAGTTACCGCCCTCAGTCGCGTCTTTGCAGCAATCGCGGTTGCTGCTGTGTTGTCCACCAATACAGGCAACCCAACCCTTCTCATTTTTTCCGGGTCTAGCAGGTCAGCCAGAGGGTCAGGTTCTGGGCCTCATACTGCTTTTGCACCTCGTATAGTGCGGCGTGGTAACGGGTGGAATCATCGAAAACGAAGAGATCCTTGTTTTGGGGTGAGAGTCGGGTCAAAACCCCTTCGGAATAGATGCCGCTGTACTCTTCAAAATTGGTTAAACCGTCACCCCGAAAATTCCCCGCTGGAATATTGTCATTATCTTCATCAGGGGGAGACTGGCACTTGTAAGAGTTTCGCTGTAGGCAACATTAATAATGGTCGTGTTCAACCAAAACCACACCCCAAAGGAAAAATCAAAGCACGCTTAACTGGATATAGCTTTGCCCACAGTTTCCATAAACTCTCGAATTTGAAATGGTTTAACCACTGCACCACAAAAACCATATTCTCCGAAATCAGCCATTACCGGATCATTAGAGTAACCGCTTGAAACTATAACTTTGGCTTCCGGATCAATTTTATGAATCTCTTTTACCGCATCCTTCCCCCCCATCCCACCCGGGATAGTCAGATCCATAATGATGAGATCAATTGGAGCATCGGACTCCTTTGCCTTTTGATAAAGCTGAACCGCTTCATCCCCATCTTCAGCTAACACCACTTCGTAACCGCTTCGTGAGAGTGCTCTTTCAACTAGAGATCTAATCATCTCCTCGTCATCCATGATCATGATTTTGCCACGACAATTTGTTTGAGATGCAATGCTGGATATCGGTTTAAGTTCGGGGCATTTTTCAGATGAGGGAAGATAAATTGTAAAAGTAGTTCCATCTCCAGGTTGAGACTCAACTGTAATGTGACCACCATGCTTACTGATGATAGAATGAGTTATTGCCAGTCCGAGTCCGTTTCCTTCCTGTTTGGTGGAGAAATAGGGGTCAAATATTTTTTCAACGATGTTGTTCGGCATCCCAATGCCCTCATCCCGAATGCAAATTTTTACAGATAGCTCACGAGCCGGGATTGGGACATTGAGAATATCATCAGAGTCAATATTCTCACAAGTCACGGTGATAAGCCCTCCTGCAGGCATGGCATGACTGGCATTCAGAATAATATTTTGAATTACCTGACTAATCTGTCCTTTGTCAATATCGACAAGTCGTAAATTGTGTGGAATCTCAAAGTGACAGGCTACTGGGCTGCCACGAAGGACAAAATTTGCTGAATCTTTAATGACATTTTCAAGTGGTGACATCTCAGTAACCGGTTCGCCCCCCTTAGCAAAAGTCAGTAGCTGTTGGGTCAGGTCTTTCGCTCGGAGAGATGCTTTTTCTGCTTCTGACATGAGTTTTCTGGATCTGTCTGTTAGATCTTTGTCAAAAAGGGCTAAATTTATATTGCCCAAAATTGCTGTCAGAAGATTATTGAAGTCATGCGCTATGCCACCGGCCAATACACCGATGGACTCAAGCTTTTTGATCTTGAGGAGCTCCTTCTCTGTTTTGATTTGATCAGTAATATCCCTAAAGACCAGAACCACCCCGATAATATTACTGTCCGAGTCAAAAATAGGGGCGCAACTGTCTGTAATAATCCGTTCTCTACCATCTTTTGCAACTAAAACAGCAGAATCAAGGCTGACCACCCGGCCCTGACTGAGTGCTCTATTTACCGGGTTTTCACATCTTTCCCGGGTCTGTTCATCAAGAATATTAAAAACTTCAACCAAGGGTCTACCGACAGCTTCCTTGTTGTTCCAACCGGTAAGTTTTTCAGTAACTTTATTAATCAACACGATATTTTCAGATATATCGGTTGTAATGACGCCATCACCAATACTACGCAAAGTTACGGCAAGCTGCTCTTTTTCCGTGGCCAGATTTTTTTCCGCCTTTTTACGAACGTTGATATCCCTATTCACAGCAATGACATAACGTTTGCCACTAAATTTGGTGTGTTTGAGAACCACCTCGGCCCAAAAAAGCGAACCATCTTTTTTTCTGCACACCCACTCAAAGGTCTGCGGGCCATGCAATACAGCATTCTGAATTTTACGCCGGGCTTCTTCTAATGTGTTGGAGAATTTCCCGGAGCTAAGACTGCCTACGTCAATCTGAAGGGCCTCGTCGTAGGTGTAGCCAAACATATCTAACATTCCTTGGTTGACATCAAGGATTTTCCCGCTTTCAGCGTCGTGCATAAAAATTGCGTCACTGGAGGCATTGTATATTTCCCGGTAACGTTCTTCACTTGTCTGAAGTAATTGAGTGGCTCTTTGCAACTCCTCAGTTCTCTCTTGTACCCGAAGTTCAAGGGTATCCCGGGATTGAAGAGTTTTAAGGAAATAGCGTCCAGCTAAAGCGATAAGTCCCAATATCAACAGTAGATAGAGGTAGGCATAAATAGTATCGTGGCGCTTGATAGCCTCTATTTTGCCGACAATTGTTGAATTGAAGAAAATTTCGGCTTCCAGAGTTGTTTTTTGCATGAGGCCCACTCTGGTTAGAAGCTGCTCAAATCGACCGTATTCAGGCCCCTTTACCCGAGCAAACAGTTCGTTGTCGAGATCAAAAACTGTAAGTTGTTCATAATTATTGAGTCTGCAGGCTAATTTAAGATAGGCAATTGATCCTTTTGTATCGAAGTTCCAAAGATCAATTGAGATGACTTCGGCCTGTCTGTGGAGTTCATAGATATTGTTTTTAGAGTTGAAGATTTCCCAAACAAAAATAAAGCTAAAAAATACGACCAGCAGAGTGATCTGGAGAATAGAGATAACTTTTTTGTAATTAAATTGATTCTTCATTGTCCATTTCCGTGACTGATTTATCTTGGGTGTTGCCAGCTTTTCAGGCCGTAACGATTCATTATCTGTTCGATTTTATAGCCTTTTTTCAGGTCACCCATTTTTTTGTCAAAATATTTAATCATTCTCTGTATACTGGCAGTCTGAGATTTGTCAGGGGTAAAAGCCATATATATATTTGCTGAGGAGACACAGCCTGCCAGTCGATATTTATTCTCCACAGTTAACGTTTTCATCTCATAGATTACCGTATTGTAAGTAAATAAAAATGCGTCAAACCGTCCGGCATCAAGTTTTTTCAGACTTCTATGAATATATGTGCCATTGTAAGGCATAAAATCAAACTGGTTATTATTTAGCGCAATGTAATGGTTTAATTCTTCAATGGATGTATCATTCGCAATGCCAATTTTCAAATTTTCAAGAGATTCAATACCAGAATAGTTCCATTCTGAATCCGCTTTAGTAAAAAAACACATTCTCTGTATTCCAATTTCGTTTTCAGGAAAGAGCAAATCTGGAGCTTCCTTTCTGGCCGGGGATAATATGGCGTGCGCGCTTCCATTTCTGACCATCTTAATGGATCGTGACCACGGATAGGTCTCAATTTCAAGTTCATAAGGACTCTCCTTGAAAATTATTTTAACAGTATCTATGACGTATCCGGCATACTCTTTTTCCGGGCACAATTGTGGGCACCAGTCAATAGAGACAACCCTCAACGTTTCAGCAGAGACAAAATTAATTCCGATCGTCAAAAAATAGATGAATATAACGGATAAAAATTTATTCATATATTATTTCCCTATGGCTCCAAAACTCAGTTGGACTCAACAATTTCAAGTAGTTACGCAACTACTTGTGCCATACTTGTTCATGTTTAGAAAGTGATGCATTGTTTTGCAAAGTATAGTTATAAATCGTAATAGACGTCTAATATGTTGAATTAACAGATGAAATAGGGAACACCCTTATGTTTGCTGGCTTACGAAAGTTCTTGCCATCTATGCCACTATTTGATAAAGTATTGCATTCAACTGGACTTACAGCCCCTTATGCAGTACTTTATCAAAAGGTCGTTATGGCGGATATTATCAGAGTCAAAAAACAAATTTCTATCCTTTTTGCAACGCAACCATGTTGGATGATCGAATCACTGGCAGCGGAACTAAAATATTCTATCCCATCGGTTCGCCGATTTCTTGTGACGGTGGGATACCTCAGCAGTTTCACTCATAACGGAACCTCGTATTGCGGACAGACAACGACAAGCTCTATCCGTACAAGATTCTCTTGTACAACGACTGCCGGCCGAAATTTCAGTCTTGATACTGGTAGAATTTATCCACAACCCCCAAGCCAGTTTCACGCAGTTAGCCGAAACAATCAAGAAGGACAGAAAAGTTTTCGTCGAAGTTGAGCAAATAGAACAACTCTTCGATCGGTATTCTTTAAAAAAAACGATGCCAACC
>DAOVTG010000236.1 GCA_030633185.1 Deltaproteobacteria bacterium | reverse complement strand
ATAACCGACCAAGCAACCCCAATATTCTCAGAGCCTGACAATAGTATACCAATCACCTCTGATTAAAGCAACTTACCTTTACCTTTTTCGCTTAAATAATCAATTATCTGAAAAAAAAGGTAACTATTCAGCGACCCACCATAACGCTATATTTGATGGCGTTGGACTTTGCTTCGCCCACATAAACGGGGGTCACACCCCAAGAGTGCTTCCTCGCTACGCTCACAGCGAAGCCTGGGGTGCTGACGCACCTTGTACCAGCAATGACCCCAATCTTGACAGTTTGTACCCGGAATTCACGGGTTAGCTGAATAGTTACAAAAAAAGTTTTGTGTGGTTGCTTTTTTCATTTACATCCCTTATACTTGAGTTTATTGGTTTAGTATTATTTTATAGTTCAACCCAAACCCTGGTTAATAAGGAGATTTACCATGAAAAAGAATCTTTTTATCGGTTTCGTTATGCTGTTGGTTGCTCTATTAACAGTCCCTGTGGTCATGGCCGAAATGCCGGGCAGTGATGCGGATGCCCTCTGGAACTATATCACCAAAGTTTCACCTTATCAAAGCTGGTCTTTCTGGCCTGACCACCAGGGTATGCAGGATGGCCGGGCTCCGCATGGCCCCAAGCACAAGGTCTATGTTAACGATAACGCCCTGACTTCAAACACGCCCCCATTAAAATAATCTGAGAGTAACTATTCAGATGCCGTTTACAAACTGTCGGGATTGTGTCCCTGGAATTTACGGACTATATAGGTAGCTACACTTAGATTTGATTGATTCGGGAGGTAATATGACCGTCGTACTGCTCTTTCATCCGGTACTCCAGGGGCTCGCAACGTTGTTGGCAGGTTACGTCTTTTGGCTGGGCTTGCAGCGTTTTCGATCACAACATTGGCATCAAAAGGTTGCCTTTAAATGGAAATCCCACGTCAACCTTGGGATTGTTACTTTAGGATTGTGGCTGGCCGGACTAGTCGGAGGTTTGGTTATGGTGCGAATCTTGTGGCATGGTTTTCTAGTTACCGGAACCCATGGTAAGCAAGCCCTAATCATGCTTCCCTTACTGCTCTTTGGTCTTTTTTCCGGCCTCTACATGGATCGCCGCAAGAAAAAAAGAAAAGTCTTGCCCTTGTTTCATGGCACGAATAACCTTTTACTGCTGATCCTGGCATTATATCAGGCCTATACCGGCTGGTGGGTCTATAGTGCCTATGTCCTTGGAGGTTAGAAGATTTACCATGAATAGATTTTTTTTGCTTTTGCTGGTCATCTCATTTTGGGTTTTTGCAGTGCCTGTTTTGGCCGAAAAACGTTACTGGAAACCAGCTCCGAATGAGCTAAAAAAGATGCTGACGCCGCTGCAATTTCAGGTAACTCAGAATGAGGCTACGGAAAGACCCTTTGACAACCTGTATTGGGATAGTAAAAAAGCCGGAATTTATGTTGATATTGTTTCGGGAGAACCACTATTCAGTTCGCTGGACAAATTCAACTCCGGCACCGGTTGGCCCAGCTTTACCCGACCTCTGATTAAAGAACATGTTACCTTGAGAAAAGATCGCGGCCTTTTCATGGCGAGAACCGAGGTTCGCAGTAAAAACGGTGATTCTTATCTCGGCCATGTTTTTGAAGATGGTCCGACCCCGACCGGGCAGCGCTATTGTATAAACTCGGCCTCCTTGAGATTTATCCCGGTTGAGGATCTCGAAAAAGAGGGTTATAGTGAGTTTATGGAAGCCTTTCTCAAATAAACCTCTTGCCAACGTAGATAATTGAGGCTCCACCAATCACGACTTTTCTCGAGTGCATCAAATTTCAAACCATCAGAGAGAGCATATTGGTACGGCTGATGATACCAATAACCCTGCGTTCTTCATCAATTACCGGCAAGAGATTGACTTTTTTGGAGATCATCAGTTCAGCAATCTCATGAATCGGGGTCTCGGCAACAACCGTCAGACAATCGCTGCTATAGAGATCCGCGACGGTGCATGCGGTCAACTTTTTCAACTCCTTATCCATTTTAAACGGATTTTCAAAAACAAGCACGGAATCAAGCAAGGTAAAAAAAGTCGGTATATGAAGAGGTTTCTCCGTAAACAGGAGATCGGTCTCGGTCACAATCCCCAACAAGAGACCATTGTCATCCACCACCGGTACGCCGCCGATACGTTTGCTGGTCAGCAACCGAGCCAACTCCTTGATGTCAGTATTCGACGTCACGGTAATCACCGGCGTCGTCATAATATCCTGAGCCTTCTTCATCATTTAACTCCTTGATTTACAGCATTCCTCTCTGGTCGATATGACCGGTCATTCCATAAACACCTCTCTCTAGATGTATTGTAACGCAGACCAACCGACATGGCAAGTCAAGAACCCTCTCTTCTCTATCTTACTCCTTGCTTTTTTGATCGACGAGCTGTAGAACGTCATTATATATTAGTTGATGTTGGGTCGATGTGATTTCCCATAACCATTTATTTTGCCAAAGTAGAGATACTATGCATGAATCCCCAGCAGCTAAAAAGGTTTTAAGTTACCGGTGGCTGATCTTTGCGATCCTGGCCTTGGCCTATTACTTTGTCTACTTTCATCGTCTCTCCCTTTCCGTGGTGGCCGATGCTCTGGGACGAGAATTTGAAGCCTCAGCCAGCGTTTTGGGGCTTTTAGGCTCGGTCTACTTCTATTGCTACGCTTGTATGCAGTTACCGGCCGGGTTACTGTCCGATTCGCTGGGACCGCGCAAGACTGTAACCTTTTTCTTATTGATTGCGGCTGTCGGCAGCCTGCTCTTTGGTATGGCCCAAAATATCACGATGGCTTTTGCCGGCCGGATACTGGTGGGCTTCGGAGTTTCGATGGTTTTTATCCCGACCATGAAAATCCTTTCGCAGTGGTTTCGCGTGCGCGAATTTGCAATCATGGCCGGCATCCTCAATGCCGTCGGCGGGATTGGGGTTATGGCTGCGACTTGGGCTCTGGCTTTGATGACGGCAAATTTCGGCTGGCGGATATCATTTAAGCTGATCGGGGTTTCGACCTTTGTCCTGGTCGCTCTGGTCTGGTTGTTGGTCCGTGATCGTCCCACCGATAAGGGCTGGCCCTCGTTAACCGAGATTGATTATGGAAGCCGGGAAGCGGTTGCAACAACAAAAAAAATCGGCCTCTGGGAGGGGGTGCGCCTGGTGGTCACCGAAAAATATTTCTGGCCGCTGGCAATCTGGTTTTTCTTAGATTGTGGAATCTTTTTTGGCTTCGGCGCGCTCTGGGGCGGCCCCTACCTGATGGATGTCTATGGCATGAGTCGGGCCCAAACCGGTTCGATCCTAAGCATGATCGCCTGGGGAATGATTATCGGCAGCCCCCTGTTGGGTTATCTTTCGGAAAAAGTTCTACACAGCCGCAAAAAGGTGATCATCTCCTGCATGACCATCCTCACGGCGGAGATGGTAGTACTGGCTCTCTTTCCCGCCAGCTTGCCGGTGGCCGCCCTCTATCTGGTCTTCTTTATCTTTTCTTTTTCCGCTTCGGCGATCGTGGTGATCGGTTTTACCACCACCAAAGAGCTTTTTCCAGTAGCCATCGCCGGAACCTCGGTGGGAGCCGTCAACCTCTTTCCTTTCTTAGGCGGGGCGGTTTTCATGCCCTTACTCGGCAAGATTCTCGACGCCTATCCCAAAACCGTAGCCGGAGGCTATGATCCTCAAGCCTATTCGTACCTTTTATACCTTCTCTGCGGAGCCGCCGGCCTCGCCTTGCTCTGCTCTTTTATGATGAAGGAGACTTGCCGAGCGAAATCTTGATGGCGTCGTAAAAAGTCCGATCTACTGCGCTGTTGTGGTTTTTCAGGCACTCGACATACTACATGTATGGTCTCGCGCCTGAAAAACCACAACATCTTGTATATCGAAATTTTTACTTAGCCATCCCGTGACTT
>DAOVTG010000211.1 GCA_030633185.1 Deltaproteobacteria bacterium | reverse complement strand
GGCATGAAAGGCGAGGATTTTTTCAGTTATAGTCTGGGACATGAAGTTCTCCCTCTAAACCGTCACTTGGGGACGGTTGCATTTCTTATATTCAAGTTTATTGAGAGCGTTCATATAGGCTTTGGCACTGGCAACAACGACACAAGTATGGGCGCCCTGCCCCATAACCGTCAACCCCTCTTCGAGAATCCTGACCGTTACCTCACCAAGCGCATCCGCACCCCCTGTAATTGATTTAACCTCATAAGTCAAGAGACGGCTCCGGGTGTTGGTCAGCTGTTTAATAGTCTTAAAAACCGCATCGATGGCACCGTCACCAAACTCGGCCCCATGCCGGTTTTCACCCTCAACCTCAATCTCTAAAGTGGCACTCGGCATCGCTACCGTACCACTATTAACACTAACGAAATTAAGCTTGAAATAGTGAGGGATGCGGATAATTTCATCGGCGATCAGGGCATCAATATCCTCGTCAAAAACCTCTTTTTTCTTGTCTGACAGTTTTTTGAAGGCGACGAAGGCGGTCTCAACCTGTTGCGGCTCAAGTTCATAGCCAAGGTCATTGATCTTCTCCTGAAAAGCGTGGCGACCGGAGTGTTTGCCCATAACCAGACTACTTTGCGGCAAACCGATCGATTCCGGCGTCATGATCTCGTAGGTTGCCTTATTTTTCAACATCCCATCCTGGTGGATGCCAGCCTCATGCGCAAAAGCATTAGCCCCGACAATTGCTTTATTGGGCTGCACCCGAATACCGGTTACCTGGCTGACCAGACGGCTGGCGGGATAGATCTGAGTGGTTACAATGCCAGTCTCATAGGCCAGGTTATCGGGCCGCGTCCGCAAAGCCATAACCAGCTCTTCAAGCGATGAGTTACCGGCTCTCTCCCCAATGCCGTTAACCGTACACTCAACCTGCCGAGCCCCGGCCTGAATGGCGGCAATCGAGTTTGCGGTTGCCAGGCCAAGATCGTTATGACAATGAACCGAGACAACCACGCCATCGCCACCGTCAGGCAAACGTTCCCGAACTGAGTTTATCAATGAAAAATATTCACGAGGCACGGTATAGCCGACCGTATCCGGAATATTAATTGTCGTCGCCCCAGCCTCGACCACGGCGGTAAAAATTTTAACCAAAAAATCGATATCGCTACGGGTCGCATCTTCAGCCGAAAATTCAATATTGGAGGTTAAGGTACGAGCGTAACGAACCGCGGCCACCGCCTGTTCGAGAACCGCATCGGGCTCCATCTGCAATTTATGCTGCATATGGATCGACGAGGTTGCGATAAAAGTATGAATCCGGGGATCAGCCCCTCCCTTCAAGGCCGCCCAGGCACGATCAATATCCTTCATATTGGCGCGGGCAAGTCCAGCCACCTGACAACCCCGGATCTCGTCACTAACCAGTTTAACTCCGGCAAAATCCCCCTCGGAGGCAATCGGAAAACCAGCTTCAATAACATCAACCCCAAGCTTTTCAAGCTGCCGGGCAACCAACAATTTCTCCTCCACGTTCATACTGGCACCGGGTGACTGTTCACCATCCCTTAAAGTCGTATCAAAAATTGTTATTCTATCCATGGTTTCCTCCATATTCAATTTTTGTAACACTATAAAAAAATCCCCCTGAATTCTTTCGCGAACTCAGGGGGATTGGTTACTTAAATGATAAAAAAGTCAGTGTATCGAATTAATGCACTAGCTTCTCCTCATCGGCCCCTTGAGTCCGCTTTTTTAGGAGTCCGGTTAGTAGCAGCAGGGATTTGACCGGCCCGGAAAAGGTGTAGATAAGGGCCAACACAAAAAGAGATATCTGGGGCTCGGCAGCGATCACAATAAAAACCAGGGCCACCATGACCAAAGCTATAAAGGGCGTTCGCCCGTGAAAGAGAGAGTCTTTGAAAGCGGGATATTTGACGTTGCTGACCATCAGAAAAGCTAACCCGTAACAAAGCAGAAGAAGAACGATATTACTCTCAATCCCGGTGGCACCAAGATGATCGGCAATCAGAACCGTGGTTGCCGCCATGCTGGCGGCAGCCGGAATCGGCAAACCGGTAAAAGTGCCCTTTTCGGAGGTTTCGGCCTGAACATTGTAACGGGCCAGGCGCAAAGCCCCGCAGGCGACAAAGAGGAAAGCGGCAAGCCAGCCAAAGCGACCGAAAGAGGAGAGACTCCATTGAAAGATCAACAAAGCCGGAGCCACCCCGAAGGAAACAAGATCGGCTAATGAGTCAAACTCCATACCAAATCGACTGGTGGCATTCATCATCCGCGCCACCTTGCCATCAAGAATATCAAAGACATTAGCCACAATGATGGCGCTGGCAGCAGTAGCGTAATCGCCCTTGATAGCCGAGATCATGGCGAAAAAGCCGCAAAAAAGGTTGCCCATAGTAAACAGGTTGGGCAGGAGGTAGATTCCGCGTATCATATCAACCTCATGATTATTATCAAGTTCTTCATAAACAACATAAATTCTTAGATAACACAATTAGTCAGCATTTGGCAAGTATCCAATAATCGTTTCTCCACCTTTAACATGCTGACCGACTGAAACGTCAATTTCGGTCTGCGGTGGGAGATAGAGGTCAACCCGCGAACCAAAACGGATAAGCCCAAAACGCTCACCTTTTGCCAAAGTGTCTTCGGGCCCAACAAAACAGACAATACGCCGGGCGATGAGACCGGCAATCTGAACAAAGGCCAAGCGCCGCCCTTGTTCATCCTCCATCAGCACCAGGTTGCGTTCATTCTCTTCCGCAGCTTTATCAAGATTAGCCGAAAAGAATTTGCCCGGTTTATAATGAATTTCGAGAACCCGGCCAGCTACCGGAGCCCGATTGACATGAACATTAAAGATCGACATAAAGATACTGATTTTAGTACTTTCAGCCAGACCTGACAGTTCCGGGCCATCAACCTGAGTCACTGAAAGAATCCGACCATCAGCCGGAGAGACGATCGTGCCCTCACGAAATGGCGGATAACGATCCGGGTCGCGGAAAAAAGCGCCGCTAAAAAGTGCCAAAAATAGAGTCAGCTTCCAAAGCCAGCCCCAACCCAAAAGAAAAAAGATAATAGTCACCAGACCGAACCCCAAAACCCAACGATGGCCCTCAGGGTGAATTCTGTCCAATAATGGTAGATTACCTAGATTCACTGTATAAGCTCCTCATATCTGTTTCTATGCATTCGCACCCCAAGGACACTTCCTGCGGGGCGTAAAAATCACAGGATGGCTAAGTAAAAATTTCGATAGACAAGATGTTGGGATTTTCCAGGCGCGAGACCATACATGCAGTATGTCGAGTGTCTGGAAAATTACAACAACGCAGGATATCGGAACTTTTTACGACGCCATCAGTTTTTATTTTTATCGACCAGCTTATCTTTGCTGATCCAGCTCATCATAGAGCGCAGTTTATTGCCGACCTGTTCAATTTCATGTTCCTCACCATGTCGGGTCAGAGCGTTAAAAACCGGTCGGTTGGCCTGATTTTCAAGAATCCATTCACGAGCGAATGAACCGTCTTGAATCTCTTCCAAAATCTCCGCCATCGCTTCTCGGCTCTCTTGATTGATCACCCGGGGACCACGCGTAAGATCTCCGAATTGAGCTGTATTACTGATCGAATAGCGCATATTACTGATTCCGCCCTCATAAATCAAGTCAACAATTAGTTTTAGTTCATGAAGACATTCAAAATAGGCCATTTCCGGCGCGTAACCGGCATCAACCAAGGTTTCATAACCAGCTCTTATCAATTCGGTCACGCCGCCGCAAAGCACCGCCTGTTCGCCAAAGAGATCGGTTTCGGTCTCTTCACGAAAACTGGTTTCAATAATCCCGGCCCGGCCCCCGCCAATACCGCAGGCATAGGCCATAGCCAGCTCCCGGGTATCACCGGAAGAATCCTGATGAATGGCGATCAGGGTCGGGACGCCCATACCCTTGGTATATTCATGACGAACCAGATGACCCGGCCCTTTCGGAGCGGCCATAAAAACATTGACTCCGGCCGGAGGGTCAATCTGTCCATAATGGATATTAAAACCGTGAGCAAAGGCCAGATAGTCACCCTCATCAAGGTTAGGTGCGATATCATCTCGATAGAGAGCCGCCTGAAGCTCATCGGGAACTAAAATCATGATCACCTGAGCCTGACGAACTGCTTCAGCCGTTTCCAAAAGTAGCAAGCCTCCGGTTTCGGCCTTCTGCCATGATGGTCCGCCACGCCGCAGACCGACCACAACATCAAATCCGCTCTCCTTCAGGTTATGGGCATGGGCATGACCCTGACTACCATAACCGATAATTGCAATCTTTTTACCCTGTAAAACCGACAGATCGGCGTCTTTTTCGTAATAGAGCTGCATGTTTTTTACCTCATTCATAAAAATTAAGTTACAAATTGATGGCGTCGTAAAAAGTCCGATCTACTGCGCTGTTGTGGTTTTTCAGGCACTCGACATACTACATGTATGGTCTCGCGCCTGAAAAACCACAACATCTTGTATATCGAAATTTTTACTTAGCCATCCCGTGACTT
>DAOVTG010000232.1 GCA_030633185.1 Deltaproteobacteria bacterium | reverse complement strand
GCGGGTCTATTCTCGGACAGCCTCTCAAACCCCAAAAAGCCGCAAGATATTTCTTGCGGCTTTTTGGGGTTTGAGCTTGTTGATTGAGGTTATTTAATCATCGAAGGCCATCTTGGTCTGCCAGGTTTTCCAGACGTTGCCGACCAGGTCGGGGCCGGGTTTGAGGGTGAGCTTGCCGGGTTTCCAGCCCGCCGGGGTGGCCTCGGTGCCTTTACTCTTGCGGACGTGTTGGAAAGCCTGTAATTGGCGGATGGTTTCGTTGAAGTTACGGCCGACGGGCGGCATCAGGACTTCGTAGCCCTGGATTACGCCATCGGGATCGATAATGAAGCGACCCCGATTTTCAACCCCGGCCTCTTCGTTAAAGACGCCGTAGAGTCTACCGATCTTGCCGCCTCCATCGGAGAGCATCGGGAAGGGGACGCCGCCGTCAACCATTTTAGAGAGTTCATTTTCATCCCACATCTTGTGGACAAAAACCGAGTCGATACTCATCGAAAGGACTTCAACTCCGAGCTTCTGGATTTCAGGATATTTTTCGGCAACTGCCGAAATTTCGGTGGCTCAGACAAAGGTGAAATCGCCTGGATACAGGCAGAGCATAACCCATTTGCCGAAATAATCGGAGAGTTTGACGTTTATAAATTTCCCCTGCTGATAGGCGGGGGCGGTGAAATCCGGTGCTTTTTGACCAACTTGAATCATCGGCTTGACCTCCTTAGGGGTACTGTTTGTATCCGTTTCAGGTTCTTTAGTTAAACTTTGCGTTTCACCAACCGGCCCGCCGGTTGGTCGGGTGCAGCCTGCTTTTATCTCTTCAGTCATAAATACCTCCTTTTCTCATTACTGTTTAAGTTACTGTAATAATACACCCCACTGAATAGTTACACGTTTTTAAACTTTTTTCTTTTCAAACAAGTAAAACATTGCAAGGACTATAATGGCAAAAATTACAATTACCAGCCAGTGATTGACCCCCAGCGCCTGGGGCAGGGTGAGTTTACCATAGCTTCCTAAAGGTATGATCTTGGTTTTCATAAAGGGGTAGGCCTCGGCATAGAGAGCAGCCCCCAAAAGCATGCCGAGAATGCCCCAGAAGGCATCAAGGCGGCCTTCACCAAGCGCACCGACCGCAGTGCCGGGACAATAGCCCAATAGACCCCAGCCAATCCCGAAAAGCGAACCGCCAACCAGTTGGGCACCGATTGAAGTGCCTTTGACACTCAATTTGATGAGGCCAAAATCTTTTAAAAGATAGAGGCCTATAGCGGACACGATGATTGAGCTGAGCATGAATTTAAAGATGGTCATATCGATAAAGCGCATCGCCCCAACCTGTTTGTCATAGCGTAAAACCTGGGCTTTCTGGAGGAAAATGCCGAAAATAATGCCGCTTATGAGGCCATATCCGAGAGTCATGATCGACCTCCTTTACTGCGGTAGATCAGATTGGCAACGACGGCCCCGACCAGGAAAAACCCGGTCAGTGAGATAAAACCGCTGACAGAGAGTTGAGCCAGACCGCTCAACCCGTGACCGCTGGGTCAGCCGCCAGCCAGACGGGCCCCGAACAGAGCGATAACCCCACCGAAAAAGGCCACTACTCCGCGTTTGACAGGGTTTGTGCCGAAGCGTTTTCGCCACATGTCGGGCACCGTTTGCAGCTTGAAATCGCCCGAGGATCGGGCCGCGACAAAGGCCCCGAGCAAAATGCCGAAGATAAACATTAACTGCCAATCGGGCAGGGCTCCGGCCCCATATTTACCTTTTTTCTCAGTAAAATGGACATTTGTCGAGGTGTCGATGCCGACGCTCTCTTCAATGACGGCCGCAGTCCGGACAAAAGTGGTTGAAGTGCCGAAGAATTTACCACTGATCCAGACCGACAAAATCATCAATATTCCAGCCAGGGCTCCGGCCAGGTAGGGATTCCAGGTTCGTTTAAGCATCAGCGGTCCTAATCCAGTTTAGGTTGGGGTGTTTTATCGGTCGGTTTGGGCAAAATCGGGTGTTTTACGTCTGGCTGTTTTCCGGTTGTGGTTTTAAGAAAGGCGACAACATTGTCGATCTCCTCTTTTTTGAGAACGCTTTCGAGCTGGGAGGAACTCATGACCACCACGGCCGCTTTCAAACCCCAGACTCTACCGGAGTGAAAGTAGGGGACGGTCAACTCAATATTGCGCAGAGAGGGTGATTTGAAGACAAATTCATCACTTATAGCTTTGGTAACCAGATAACGTCCTTTGTCACCGGCAACAATCCGGCTGGTCGGAGCGTTGATAACGCCGAAACTATAATAGTCATCACCGCCCATATTGATACCGCCATGACAGTCGGCGCAGCCATTGTTGATAAAGCTGGCAAGGCCCTTTTTCTCGTTTTCGTTAAGAGCCTTGGCATCACCTTTAAGGAAAAGGTCGAAGGGGGAGTCAGGGGTAATCAAAGTTGCTTCAAAAACCTCGATAGCTTTGGCCATATTGTCAAAAGTAACCGGGTCGGCTTCGCCGGGGAAGGCTTTTTTGAAGAGTTCAATATATTCCGGCATGCTTTTCAAGGTTTTGACCACCATTTCCGGTTTGTTGTTCATCTCGACACTGGCTTGAACCGGGCCTTTGGCCTGTTCAGCCAGATCCTTGGCCCGGCCATCCCAGAATTGGGCAACATTGTAGACCGAGTTCAGGACGGTCGGGGCGTTGCGTGGTCCTTTGCGCCAGCCGTGACCGGTTGAGGTCTCCTGAAAATCGGCCCCGCCAAGGCCGACATTATGGCAGGTGTTGCAGCTGATCAGGGCACTGCTTGAAAGGCGGGGTTCAAAATAGAGAATTTTACCAAGTTCAACTTTTTCCGGGATCGCCGGATTGCCGTCAAGTATCGGGGCGCTAGCCGGGATCGGCTTGAAATAATCCTGAGCATCAGTCATTAACTGGTCGTTGGCCAAGGCCATGTTTGAGAGCATGAAAACTAATCCTAAAGTTATGAGGCTGAATAGTAACTTACTCTTTTTCATTTCATTCTCCTGATTGTTTAAAGGGTTTATTTGAATTCAGTAAGGCTTTGACATTTATCTGATTTTGACGGTTTAACCGGTTTTGGGGGATTGCGTTGCAGGTGCTGAGTGATCTTCCCGGCGAGTTTTTTTATCTCTTGACGAGTCGCGTAAGGGCCGCAATAGGCGTATAAAAAACGTAAGCGTTGACTTTTGCTTAAAAATGAGAGAGCCAGGCGACAGAGGCTGGCTAGATCGTGAACGATGCCATAATCACGGTGCCATGATGGTAGCTTTCGACCGCGCGGACTGTCGATCCACCAGAGACCCTCTATTTTTCCAGTTGGACTTCTCCTGACTAAGATATTGCGCCATTTGGGATCAAAATGAAAAAACCGGGCCGCGTGCATGGTTCGCATATGTCGGCAAACAGTTGCAGAGATCATAAGAAAGGCTTTCTGCTGGGTTTGCAGTGGCAGAAACGTCCATTCGTGAATGGCGTAATCTTTCAGGGTGATGGTTTCAGGAATCCCTCGGGTGACGATACAGGCAGCGAAAAGTGAGCCGAAGCGACGGATTTCACCTAATGCCAGGGGCTCGGCAACCGGGATACCGAGTTTTGCCATCTCTGTATAGCTGAAAACTTCGACGGCGGTTTCACTGGGGCGCAGGTAGAATTTAAAAGGCTTGCCAAATAGTAGATAGCGTTTGAAATAGACGGTTTCGCCATCTGCTAGAGTGACTTTGTAGGCGTTGGTGCGTTTGCTGCGAGTCACCCGTACGCCGGGTTCGAGTTTATCCCAGCGACTTCTTTGAACCAGGCCGATATCTTCGAGTTTTTCCTCCCAGCCCTGAGCAAAATAGAGCCGATTGCCATGAAAATGGCAAGGCCAGCGTTTTCCGGTAAGTGTCATCGCTTTACCTGAAAATTAATTGGATTCCGACTTTTACCGGAATAATGCTTTTGTCGTTGAAATTGGTATCAGATAGTATACCTAATTAAGTGTTTTGTCACGCAATGATTATTTATTCTGGGGACAATTATTGATGGCGTCGTAAAATTGATGGCGTCGTAAAAAGTCCGATCTACTGCGCTGTTGTGGTTTTTCAGGCACTCGACATACTACATGTATGGTCTCGCGCCTGAAAAACCACAACATCTTGTATATCGAAATTTTTACTTAGCCATCCCGTGACTT
>DAOVTG010000214.1 GCA_030633185.1 Deltaproteobacteria bacterium | reverse complement strand
TCCCAACCCAGTAGCTCGGCGGGGATCGAAGGCGTCGCGGACGGCTTCACCGATGAAAACCAACAGACTCAACATCACGGCCAAGACAAAAAAAGCCGAGAGTCCGAGCCAGGGAGCGTGAAGATTAGCTTTACCTTGGGCCAGCAATTCACCCAGCGAAGGCGAGCCCGGCGGCATCCCGAAGCCCAGAAAATCGAGTGAAGTCAAAGTTGTGATGGAGGCATTAAGGATAAAGGGGACAAAGGTTACGGTGGCGACTATGGCGTTAGGCAGGATATGGCGGGACATAACCGTCAAATCACCAGCCCCTAAGGCCTTGGCGGCGCGCACATAGTCGAGATTACGACCCCGCAGAAATTCGGCCCGGACGACCCCGACCAGGCTCATCCAGGAAAAGAGCAGCATGATTCCGAGCAGCAACCAGAAATTAGGCTGCACAAAACTTGAAAGAATAATCAAAAGGTAGAGAACCGGCAAACCCGACCAGATTTCCAGAAAACGCTGTCCGAAAAGATCGACCCGGCCACCGTAATAACCCTGCACCGCACCGGCGGTGATACCAACCAATGAACCAAAAAAGGTCAAACAGAGGCCAAAGAGTACCGAGATGCGAAAACCGTAAATCAGCCGGGCCACGACATCGCGACCCTGATCGTCGGTTCCGAGCCAGTTGGCGGAACTCGGCGGTGACGGAGCCGGAACCTCAAGTTCATAATTGATCGTATCATAATAGTAACGAACCGGCGGCCAGATTATCCAACCCTCATTTTTCTCGATCAGATCAATCAGATACGGATCACGATAATCGGCTTCTGTGGCAAACTCACCGCCGAAATCGGTCTCGGCATAGGAGACTAAAACCGGACAGAACAATTTCCCCTGAAAAAAGATCAACAAAGGCCGGTCATTAACTATAAATTCGGCCCCTAAACTGACCGTAAAGAGAAGCAGAAATAGCCACAGCGACCAGAATCCACGCCGATTGGCAACAAAACGTTCCCAGCGGCGCCGGTTGACCGGATTTAATTTTAATTTTGAGAAAACAGCCATTAAAACTCACGGGCTTCAAAATCGATACGCGGGTCGACTACCATATAGCAGAGATCACTAATCAAATTGGTCAAAAGGCCAATCAGAGTGAAGATATAGAGGGTTCCGAACATCACTGGATAGTCACGGCCGATGGTTGCCTCAAAACCTAAGAGACCAAGACCGTCGAGTGAGAAGATAACCTCGATTAACAGTGAACCAGCGAAAAACATGCTGATAAAAGCTGCCGGGAAACCGGCAATAATAATCAGCATCGCATTACGAAAAACGTGGCCGTAGAGCACCTGGCTACGGCTCAAACCCTTGGCTCTGGCCGTAATTACATACTGTTTGCCGATCTCATCAAGAAACGAGTTCTTGGTCAACATGGTTAGAGTTGCAAAACCACCGATCACCATCGCCGTAACCGGCAGGGCAAGATGGTGAAAATAATCAATAATTTTACCGCCCACGGAGAGCTCGGCAAAGTTATTGGAGGTTAAACCACGCAAAGGAAACCAGTCAAGATAGGTGCCCCCGGCAAAAAGGACAACCAGAATAACGGCAAAAAGAAAAACCGGAATGGCGTTACCGACGATTACCAGGGTACTGCTCCAGACATCGAAACGACTGCCGTGACGCACCGCCTTGGCAACCCCTAGCGGAATAGACACCAGATAGATGATCAACGTACTCCAGAACCCCAAAGAGATCGAGACCGGCAGTTTTTCAATCAGAAGATCGACAACCCGCTTGTCTCGATAGAAGCTTTCACCAAAATCGAAACAGATATAGTCGACCACCAACTTGAAGTAACGCTTATAGAGGGGCTGATCAAAACCATAAAGTTTTTCAATCTCGGCGACTAGTTCGGGGTCGAGCCCCTGAGCCCCGCGATAACTGCTGCCGGAACCAGCACTTCGAAGGGAGTTCTGTTTGAGCTCCGCCTTGTCACTACCGGCAACCCGTACCGTCGCACTCTCGCCGGTCGATTCCAGCCGGGCGATCATCTGCTCTACCGGCCCGCCGGGAGCGGCCTGGATGATAAAGAAATTGATCGTCAAAATTCCCAGCAAAGTCGGAATAATGAGCAAAAGTCGGCGCAAAATATAAGAAAACATTAATTTAAGTTACCTGACCCACCAGGTCATGAGACCGAGACCATATTTGGGAACCAGTTCGGGCTGGGCTAATTTGTTCCAGTAAGCAATCCGAAAGGTGCTGATATGCCAATGCGGCAGAACATAGAAATCCC
Source organism: Deltaproteobacteria bacterium (assembly GCA_030633185.1). Taxonomy (GTDB): domain Bacteria; phylum Desulfobacterota; class Anaeroferrophillalia; order Anaeroferrophillales; family Tharpellaceae; genus Tharpella. The sequence goes on along the minus strand of DAOVTG010000214.1, from coordinate 2,223 downwards.
ATTGCAGAACCCGGTCTAAAGCTCGCACCCGGGTAATTAAATTCTGCCGGTCGGTTGCGCAAATGATTTTTTCGACCAAGGCATCAACCACCGGATTTTTAATCCCGGCCAGGTTGCGGCTGCCGGGGATATCGGCGACGCTTGAGTGCCAGTAGTAACGCTGTTCATTGCCGGGCGAGAGCGACTGACCAAAACTCCAGACCACCATATCGAAATCAAATTCACGCACACGATTAAGATATTGAGCCGTATCCACAACCCGCACTTTAGTCTCAATACCGAGGCGGGCAAGATTTTTCTTGAAAGGCAGGACAATCCGTTCAAAAGCCGGAGCCGTCAAAAGAATCTCGAAAACAAAAGGCCGATCGTTTTTATCAACCAGTTGCTTATTTTTCACGATCCAGCCAGCACTCTTAAGAAGGGCCGCCGCCCGACGCAGATTATGGCGAATATTGCCACGTCCGTCGGTGGTTGGCAGATGATAGCTATCTTTGAAAACTTCCGCCGGTAGTTGATCGGCAAAAGGTTTGAGAAGTTCTATTTCGGCCGAGCTGGGCGGGCCGACGGCGGCCAGTTCAGAGTTACTGAAATAGCTGTCGTTGCGTTTGTATTGACCATAGAAAAGATTTTTGTTACTCCATTCGAAATCGAAGGCATAAATCAGAGCTTCTCGCACTTGACGATCACTGAAAATGGCCCGCCGGGTGTTAAAGACAAAACCCTGAATCCCCTGTGGGATTTCGTGGGTAATCTCTTTTTTGATAATCCGGCCATCGTCAAACTGCGGACCTTTATAGAGAGTAGCCCAGTTTTTCGAGACATTTTCATGTCGAAAATCGTACTCTCCGGCTTTGAAGGCCTCAAGAGCCACAGTCGCATCACGATAGTAGTCATAAGTCAAGATGTCGAAGTTATAACGACCTTTATTGACCGGCAGTTCCGCCGCCCAGTAGTCATCAACTCTTTCATAACTCACCGATTTACCGGGAACAAAACTTTTTATCCGGTAGGGACCACCGCCTAAAGGCAGATCGAGACCGGCCTTATTAAACTCTTTACCCTGCCAAAAATGACGTGGCAGAACGACGAGCTGGCCGACAATTAACGGCAGTTCGGCATTATTGCCATCTTTAAAAGTAAATTTAACCCGCTTTTGGTCAAGGGCCTCAACCCCACTGACATCGGCGTAGTATCTTTTATACATGGGTTGACCCTGCTCTAAAAGCAGATTGAAAGTAAAAACCACATCCTCAGCCGTTACCGGATGGCCATCGTGGAAACGGGCCTTGGGATTTAAGTGAAAGATAACAAAAGTCCGGTCTTTTGCGAGCTCAACCTTCTCGGCAAGCAACCCGTATTGACTGAATGGCTCATCTTCTGCGGAAGCCATCAGGGTATCATAGATCATTCCGACACCGGCAGCCGAAACCCCTTTCAAAATAAAATCATTAAAGGTATCAAAAGTGCCGATCGCGTTCTGACGCAGAGTGCCGCCTTTGGGAGCTTGGGGATTAACATAGTCAAAGTGGCTGAAATCAGCTGGACATTTCAGTTCGCAATGGAGGGCTAGGCCGTGGCTTAAAGTGGTTTCCGCCGCAATGAGGGGAAAAGGAAGGAACAAAAAAAGACAGAGAACAAAGAAGAACTTTCTCAAAAAAGCATAATACCGATACAATATCATTCAGAACTCCTAGCCCGGATAAAATTTGATAAAAAGAGCTTTTCTAAGTGGAAATTAACACAGCCGCTTTAAGCTGTCCAGAAGACATTACAAACAAACCTTGACTTTAAGCTTAAATTTGACAATAGTCTCTAAAAAAGTACCACAGATGAACACAGATTGTTAATCATCCGTGTCTATCCGTGTTCGTCTGTAGTAAAAAAATGGCTGAGCAAATAACAACTTCGATGAAAGACTGGCTGGTCTATATTCTTCGTTGCCGGGATAATACCCTTTATACCGGCATCACCAATGATCTCGAAAACCGTCTCCAATCACACAATGAAAAACGCGGCGCCCGCTACACCCGAGCACGTTTACCAGTAACTCTGGTTTACCAGGAAGAAGCCTCATCCCGCAGTCAGGCCAGCCGCCGCGAAGCGGCCATCAAGAAGTTAACACGCCAAAAAAAACTTAATTTAATCGAAGAAAATGAATTGGATAGCTCTTAACGGTAACGTTTGGGTTACCCGATAGAAAACTTGCTTTTGATATCATAAATT
>DAOVTG010000017.1 GCA_030633185.1 Deltaproteobacteria bacterium | reverse complement strand
TGCCTGAGGGTGTTGAGATGGTAATGCCGGGTGATAATATTACAGTTGTCGGTGAGTTGATTACTCCGATCGCCATGGAAAAAGAGTTACGTTTTGCGATTCGTGAAGGCGGTCGTACGGTAGGTGCTGGCGTCGTCAGCGAAGTTATCGAATAGTAACATTACAGCCAGAGGTTTTTGCTTTAAGTCGTTAAGGTTTAAGATTGACGAGTTTAAATAGATAGCAGAAACCCTTGAGGTAGTAAAAGAGATGAGTGTAGCAAACCAGAAAATTAGAATAAGATTGAAAGGCTATGACCATAAGATACTGGATCAGTCGGTTGGTGAGATTGTCAACACCGCCAAACGGACTGGTGCTGTCATCGTCGGGCCGATTGCCCTGCCGACGGTGATCAATAAGTATTGTGTGCTACGTTCCCCGCATGTCAATAAAAAGTCACGCGAGCAGTTCGAGATGCGAACCCACAACCGGTTGATCGATATCCTTGAGCCGACCCAGCAGACGGTTGACGCCTTGATGAAGCTGGATCTTTCAGCTGGTGTCGACGTTGAAATTAAACTGTAAGAGAAGTTTGATCGGGTTATATCTTCAAGAGTGATTGATAATATTTAAGGTATAATGATGGCTGAAATACAAGAATTATTAGCTAAAAAAGTTGGCATGACCCAGCTCTACAATGAATTGGGGGAGCTTGTGCCGGTAACTGTATTGGCAGTTGGACCTTGCACCGTGGTGCAGGTCAAGACTGCAAAAAAAGATGGTTATAGTGCTGTGCAGCTGGGATTTGACACAAAACCCATGCCGCGGGCAAATCAGCCGCAGATCGGTCATTGCAAAAAAGCCGGCAAAGGTGTTTTCTATCATTTACGGGAAGTCCCGGTAGAGGATGAGAACGGTTGTCAGCTTGGTGATGTTTTTACGGCTGATCTTTTCAGCCCCGGAAACTTGGTGACGGTTACCGCCAAAAGCAAGGGTAAAGGTTTTGCCGGAGTTATGAAACGTTACGGTTTCAAAGGCCAGCCGGCAACCCATGGGGCTCATAAAAACCACAGGTCAGGTGGCTCGATTGGTACATCAGCTTACCCCGGACGGGTTTATCCCGGTAAAAAAATGCCGGGTCAGATGGGTGACAAAAGAGTTAGCGTGAAGAATCTGACAGTGGTTCAGGTTCAGTCTGAGCAAGGGTTGGTATTGGTAAAAGGTGGCGTGCCCGGCGCAAAAAACGGTCTGGTGACTATAAAAAAGATTAGGTAGGTATAGCGATATTCTCGTTGACGGGAATGATCGGAGAATAATATGGCCAAAGTAGATGTCTATAATTTACAGAAAGAGAAAGTTGCCGAAACCGAGATTGCTGATTCGGTCTTCAATGCGGAGATCAAAGCTCATCTGGTTCGCGATGTTGTCGTTTGGCAATTAGCCAAACGTCGGCAAGGAAGTGCCGCAGTTAAGAATCGCTCCAAGGTAAAGGGCGGCAGTGCTAAGCCCTGGCGTCAAAAGGGTACCGGCCGTGCCCGTGCTGGTACCAGCCGGTCGCCGATCTGGCGCGGCGGCGGCGTCATCTTTGGCCCGCAACAACGTGACTACGGTTATCGTTTGCCCAAACAGATTCGCCGTCAGGCTCTGATTTCGGTTTTGTCGCAGAAATTTCAGGAAGGTAAATTGCTCATTATCCAGGACTTTAACCTGGAGCAGGTAAAGACCAAACAGATTGCTGAGCTTCTTAAAACCTTTGGTGTTGAGAAAGCCATGCTCGTAGCTGAGGACAATCTCGAACTCGCACTTTCGGCCCGCAATTTGCCTGGAGCTTTAGCGGTTAATCAGAATGGGGTCAATGTCTACGATCTGCTAAAATATGATTATCTCATGCTTTCAGATGCTTCACTGAAAAAGATGGAGGGGGCATTACAGAAATGATACCCAGTACATATTACGATATAATTCGCTATCCTGTCCTGACGGAAAAAACTATGGAGGCCTACAAAGTGTGCCGCCAGTGTACATTCGCAGTTGATCGGACGGCCAATAAGGTTGAAATCCGTAAGGCTGTAGAGAGCCTCTTCAAGGTCAAGGTCGATGATGTCAGGACGATTCGAACCAAAGGGAAAAAGAAGAGGGTCGGCAAGACCATGGGTAAAAAACCGGATGGTAAAAAAACGATTGTGACACTTAAGCCGGATCAGAAGATTGAAATCTTTGAGGGTGTATAACAATACGGTAACACGCCGGCGGAAATAATCAGTCGGAAGAATTATCTAGAAGGTTTAAAAATGGTACTGAAAAAATATAATCCAACATCACCGGGACGGCGCTTTCAGACGTCATCTTCATTTGATGAGATTACTACCGACAAACCGGAAAAAAGTTTGCTGGCTCCTCTCAACAAAAAGGCGGGTCGTAACAATACCGGCAGCATCACTGTGCGTCATCGAGGCGGGGGAAGTCGGAGAAAATATAGAATCATCGATTTCAAGCGTGACAAGTTCGACATGAGTGCGGTCGTCAAAACTATAGAGTATGATCCCAACCGCACCGCCCGGATCGCTTTGTTGCAGTATGTCGACGGCGAGAAGCGTTACATCCTGGCACCGTTGGAAATCAAGGTTGGTGATCGGCTTGAATCTGGTGATAACGTTGATGTCAAGCCGGGTAACTGTCTGCCGCTTAAGAATATGCCGCTTGGCAGCATTATTCATAATGTTGAGATGAAGATCGGTAAAGGCGGACAGTTAGTCAGGAGTGCCGGATCATACGCTCAGCTGATGGCGAAAGATGGACATAGAGTGCAGATTAAAATGCCGTCCGGTGAGGTTCGTTATATTCACCAGTTGTGTCGAGCGACCTTAGGCCAGTTGAGTAATATCGAGCATGATAATATCTCGATCGGTAAAGCCGGGCGCAGCCGTTGGCTTGGACTGCGGCCCAAAGTTCGAGGGGTTGCGATGAACCCGGTAGATCATCCGCATGGTGGTGGTGAGGGTAAATCCTCCGGTGGTCGTCATCCGGTAACCCCTTGGGGCGTACCCACCAAAGGTCATAAAACCAGAAAGAATAAAGCGACCGACAAGGATATTGTCAGACGTCGTAAGAAATAAAAGTTTATAGACCCGTACTATGCAGTCTTAAGGCAGAGATAATCGAGAATTATTGCAAGAAGCAGGATAAGATAGGAGGCCACAAGTGGCGCGTTCAGTAAAAAAAGGACCTTTCATAGATCAGTATCTTCTTGGAAAAGTCGATAAATTGGTAAATAGCAATAATAAAACGATCAAAACCTGGTCACGGCGTTCCACTATCTACCCGGAAATGGTTGGTTACACAATGGCGGTTCATAATGGCAAAAAATTTATCCCGGTTTTCATAACCGAGGAGATGGTTGGCCATAAGCTTGGTGAGTTTTCACCGACTAGAACCTACTATGGTCATGCCTCCGATAGAAAGTCAAAAGTCCGTTAACAGTTAAAACCGTGATTTTATAAATAAAGGAGTTTAGCCATGCAGGTTCAGGCCAGACTGAGACATTACCGGATGGCACCCCGTAAAGTGCGACTGGTTACGGATATGATCAAAGGAATGGATGTTGAGCGGGCAATCAACACCTTGCAGGTGACCGGAAAAAAATGTGCTCCGATACTCCGTAAACTGGTTGAGTCGGCAGTCGCTAATGCTGATCAGCGCGGGGATATGGATATCGATTCCCTCTATATCAGCCGAGCCTTTGTTGATGAAGGGCCGACAATGCGGCGTTTTCAGCCGCGGGCTATGGGGCGGGCTACAAGGATCAATAAACGTTCCAGCCACGTCACTGTAATTTTAGATGATGAGCGTTATTGAATTATCCAACGATAAACTGCAAATTAACGAATAGGTAAATAGATTGCGCACATTAAATGTGCAGGAGATGAGTCTTGGGACAAAAAGTTAATCCGATTGGCTTGCGTTTGGGAATTGTCAAAACTTGGAATTCCTGCTGGTATGCAGATAAAGAGTATAAGCAGTTCCTGCATGAAGATTTACGGCTGAAAAAGTACCTGAAGAAGAAAATGTATCATGCCGGGATCTCAAAAATTGAAATAGAACGGGCTGCCAAACGTATTCGGGTCAACATTTTTGCCGCCCGTCCCGGTATTATTATCGGTAAAAAAGGGTCTGAAATCGAAGCCTTAAAGAAAGATCTGAGTCGTTTGGTTGAAGGTGAGATCTTTATAAATATCAATGAAGTTAAACGGCCTGAGACCGATGCTCAATTGATTGCCGAGAATGTCGCCTTGCAGTTGGAACGACGGGTCGCTTTCCGGCGAGCCATCAAACGCAGCGTCGGTATGGCTATGAAACTCGGAGTTCAGGGCATAAAAATATCAGTTGCCGGACGTTTGGGCGGAGCCGAGATTGCGCGAACCGAATGGACCAGAGATGGGCGAGTACCATTGCATACTTTGCGGGCCGATATCGATTATGGGGTCGCCGAAGCTAACACGACCTATGGTCTTATCGGGATTAAAGTGTGGGTTTTCAAGGGTGAGATTGTCGTCGGCAAACAGGAACAGCTGGCCGCCGCCAAAGCCTTATAATAAAAGAGAAGAAGAACCAGGGGTATTGCCATGTTAATGCCAAAAAAGGTTAAATATAGAAAGCAGCAGAAGGGGCGTAATCGCGGTGTCGCGGCCCGAGGTTATGAACTTGCATTCGGTGATTTCGGCCTTCAGGCTCAGGAATCCGGACAGTTAACCAACCGTCAGATTGAAGCCGCACGTATTGCCATTAATCGTCACATTAAGCGTGGCGGCAAGGTGTGGATCAGAATCTTTCCGGATAAGCCTTTGACTAAAAAGCCGGCTGAAGTACGGATGGGTAAGGGTAAAGGTTCTCCCGAGGTGTGGGTCGCGGTGGTTAAGCCCGGCCATATACTGTATGAGATGGAGGGGGTTTCCAGAGAGGTTGCCGAAGAGGCTATGCGCCTGGCGGCCCATAAATTGCCGATCAGAACCAAAACCGTGAGTCGCGGGGTGTCGCTATGAAAAACAGCGAATTAAGAGAGATGACGGTTGAGGACTTGCAGGTCAAAGATGGTGAACTCTCGCAGGAACTTTTTAACCTGCGCCTTCAGAAAAGTATCAGTCAGTTACAAGATACGGCCAAGCTCGGCAAGGTCAAACGCGATCGGGCCCGGGTACAGACTTGTATCAATGAGTTGAATAGCAAATAAGACGTTAAAGTAGTTAAATAAGGAAGAGCCATGCAAAATAGCGGCCAGAGAAACAAGCGGACGATGGTTGGTTTCGTAACCAGTGACAAAATGGATAAAACCGTAGTTGTTCAGGTTTCTACTAAAGTGAAACATCCTACCTACAAGAAATATATTCGCAAAAGCAGCAAATATAAAGCTCATGATCCTCTCAACCAGTGTGCCGTTGGTGACACTGTGGCAATTACAGAGTGCCGTCCTTTAAGTAAAGACAAGTGTTGGCGGGTGAGTAAATTGGTTGTACAGGCGATCAAGTAGCAGTACCTCTTTAATAGGTAATGCCGACGTATACTAGGGAGAAGATAAGATGATTCAGGTTGAGACGCTCCTTGACTCAGCAGATAACTCTGGAGCAAAAAAGATGTTATGTATCAAGGTGCTGGGTGGCACCCGACGGCGATATGCCAGAGTCGGTGATATCATCAAGGTTTCGATTAAGGAAGCCATACCCAACTCCAAGGTAAAAAAAGGTGAAGTTTTAGAGGCTGTGGTCGTGCGTTGCGCCAAAGAGGTTCGGCGTCAGGATGGCAGCTATATCAAATTTGACTGTAATTCTGCGGTTCTTATCAATCCTCAGAATGAGCCTATTGGAACCCGTATTTTTGGACCTGTGGCTCGTGAATTGAGGGCTAAGAATTTTATGAAAATCGTATCCCTGGCACCTGAAGTACTGTAAGGGGTTGGCGAAAACAGAGGTTTTGGAGTGTTGCAATGATGCGGCTTAAAAAAGATGACAAAGTTATGGTCATCGGTGGTAAAGATAAAGGTAAGAGCGGGAAAATAAAAACGGTTCTTCATGCGAAAGGCCGGGTTGTTGTCGAAAAACTCAACCTTGTTAAACGTCATACGAAACCTGGTATGGATCAGACGCAGGGCGGTATAATTGAAAAAGAGGCATCTATTCATCGTTCCAACGTTATGCTTTACTGTGATAAGTGTGAGAAGGCAGTTAAAAGCGGCGTGCGGAAAATGAGTGATAACAGTAATGCTCGCTACTGTAAACAGTGCGAAGAGCTTTTTGATAAGTAGTTGATCCCGGAGGGTAAAGCTAGATGGGCTTGTTTAAAGAAAAATATCAGCAGGAAGTTGTGCCGGCCATGCGCAAGAGATTTGCCTATGGTAATGTTATGGAGGTTCCACGCTTAGCAAAAGTCGTGGTTAACATGGGCCTCGGAGAGGCCGTCCAGAATGTTAAAATTCTCGAATCGGCGGTCGCTGAAATGGCGGCTATAACCGGACGTAAACCGGTTATCACCAAAGCCCGGAAATCGATTGCGCAGTTTAAATTGCGTGAAGGTATGCCAATTGGCTGCATGGTGACCTTGCGGCGTGAAGCAATGTACGAATTTCTCGAACGATTGATCAACGTTGTCTTGCCCCGGGTTCGTGACTTTAAAGGGATTTCGGGTAAAGCGTTCGATGGTCGGGGTAACTATTCGATGGGCTTTCGTGAACAGTTGGTATTCCCTGAAATTGATCTCGAGAATGTTGATAAGATCAAGGGTCTGAATATCGCTGTGGTGACGACCGCCAAGAATGATGAAGAGGGCCGCGAGTTATTAAGTCTGTTTGGTTTTCCATTCCGGAAATGATTTTTTAGTGGTTGTCCGATGCCTGTCCGGGGTGGGTAACCAAGGAGTTGTTAGATGGCAAAGAAGTCAATAATGGTCAAGGCTTCACGACCTAAGAAATTCGCAGTACGCGAATATAATCGTTGTCCTTTATGTGGTCGTCCGAGGGCTTTCTACCGTAAATTCGGTATGTGTCGGATCTGTTTTAGAACCCTCTCGTCACGGGGAGATATACCGGGCGTAATTAAATCAAGTTGGTAGTTGAACTCAAGTAATAAACAATTTTAAAAGGTGAGTAGAATGTCGGCAACCGATTTGATCGCTGATATGTTAACCAGGATTCGTAATGCGAATATGGTTAAATTTGAGAAAGTTGATATCGTCTTGACCAAGATGAATAAAAGTCTGGCTGAGATTCTTATGGAAGAGGGTTACATCAAAAACTTTAAGGTTTTGAGTGATGATGAACATGGTATATTGCGTCTTTACCTGAAATATAATGAGCAGGGACGAGGGGTTATAAATGGCTTGCGTCGCGAAAGTCGTTGCGGTTTGCGTCGATATGTCAAGCATGATGAAATTCCGGTAATTCGCAATGGACTGGGAACCAGTATCCTTTCGACTTCAAAAGGGGTCGTTTGTGGTGAGAAGGCCGCTAAATTACAGGTTGGCGGTGAGTATCTCTGCTCCGTCTGGTAAGTAGTGTATAGTGATTTACAAATTGGTTGTAATGCAAAATGGTCATCGAGAACTGATTACTGACGACTGTTTTGGCTTGTGGAGATAAAAGATGTCTCGAATCGGAAAAAAAGAAATTTTATTGCCGCAGGGTGTTGAAGTTGCCGTGGCGGACGGGATAGTCAAAGTCAAAGGCCCTAAGGGTAGTTTGACTCAGGCGTTGGTTGATCGGGTAGCGGTAGAGGTTGACGGGGCCCAGGTAAATGTCACACGAGTTTCGGATGATCGGCGCTCGCGATCATTTCACGGTCTGATGCGAGCCCTGGTTGCCAATATGGTTACCGGAGTAAGCGAGGGTTTCAGCAAGTCCCTGGAGATTAAGGGTATCGGTTACAAGGCGGGAGTTAACGGGAGTACGTTGGATCTGGCCCTGGGTTTTTCCCACCCTATAGCCTACCCGATACCGGATGGTATCAATATCTCGGTTGATCGGGAGAAGGTTATTGTTGAGGGGATCGATAAACAGTTGGTCGGAGCGGTTGCGGCCGATATCAGAGCGTTTCGGCCGGTTGAGCCCTACAAGGGAAAAGGCATCAAATATAGCGACGAACATGTGATTCGTAAAGCCGGCAAAGCTGGTAAATAGTCAGCTTGACATAGCTTTTTGAGGTGATGTGGTGGATCTGAAGGCAAAAAAAAGATTAATAAGAGAGAAAAAGAAGCGGAAGATTAGGGGCTCCATCAGCGGTAGTCCGGAGCGGCCGAGACTCTCGGTGTTTAAATCTGCTAAGAATATCTACGTTCAGGCAATTGATGATGTGGGGCAGAGAACCTTGGCAGCAGCTTCTACGAAAGAGAAGGATTTTGCCCTCTCTTCGGGGGGTAATCGTGCAGCCGCCAAAGAGGTTGGCCGTTTAATTGCTGAGCGTTTGCAGGGTAATAATATCAAGGATGTAATCTTTGACCGTAATGGATTTATCTATCATGGACGGATCAAGGAACTTGCAGATGGAGCTCGTGCAGCCGGGCTGAAATTTTAGTTTTAGGTTGAGCAGGCTATTGCAATAATTGAATATAATGGAGGTGTGGCTTGGAAAGGCCCAGATTTCAAGAAGAAGAAGTAACCGAGCGGGTGGTCAAGATCAACCGAGTTGCTAAGGTTGTAAAAGGTGGTCGGCGATTCAGCTTCAGTGCTTTAGTAGTAGTCGGTGACGGCAAGGGTCAGATAGGTTTTGGCCTTGGGAAAGCTAATGAAGTGCCGGAAGCGGTACGTAAAGGTACGGAAGCGGCACGGCGTAAGATGTTTAATGTCGCGCTGGTTGGTAGTACTATTCCTTTTCAAGTGGTCGGTAACTACGGTGCTGGTAAAGTGTTGTTGCGACCGGCATCTCCAGGAACCGGCGTGATTGCCGGTGGGGCGGTTAGAGCCGTGCTTGAGTCGGCCGGGGTAAAGGATATTTTGACCAAATGTATAGGTTCCAACAACCCCCATAATGCTGTACGAGCTACAGTCGATGGACTTCTGCAGCTGCAGACAGCAGAGCAGGTTTCCCGTAACCGGAACAAACAAGTAACCCTTAACAGTTAGGGGTGCTTCTCTATTTAGTGGAAGCATGGACACTGGAGTGATAAAATGAGTACCCTTAAGATAACGTTGATGAGAAGTTGCGCTGGTCGTTTGGAAAAACATAGGAAAACGGCTGAAGCTTTAGGGTTGCGCAAGATCCGCCAGAGTGTGACCCTGACGGATACCCCGCAGATTGCGGGTATGGTGCGTAAGATTTCTTATATGGTTGATGTCGAACAAGTTTGATAATACGGATATTGTTGGAGTTGTCAAAAAACATCAGCTGATAGCTGTCTGAAATTTGAGGAAATAATGGTCGATTTAGCTTCTTTGCCGGCTGATAGTGGGGCCGCAAAAAACAGAAAAAGGGTTGGACGGGGAATCGGATCCGGATACAATAAGACTGCAGGTCGGGGTCATAAAGGACAGAAGTCTCGTTCCGGCGGGGGTATCCATCCCTGGTTTGAAGGTGGACAGATGCCTTTGCAGCGGCGTATTCCCAAACGCGGATTTACCAATATTTTTCGTCGTGAATTTGCGATTGTTAATGTTCATCAACTTAATTGTTTCGAGGATGGCAGTATCGTTGATGCGGCATCACTCCAGCAACAAGGTTTAGTTAATCAGCGAGAAAGTCGCATCAAACTGTTGGGTAGCGGTCTTTTGAACAAGAAACTGACGGTCAAGGTCACAGCTTGCAGTGCGACTGCGATTGAAAAGATCAAGCAGGCCGGCGGTCAGGTAGAGGAGGCGAAGCTTGCTTAAGGGCCTTGAAAATATCGGCAATATACCGGAACTGCAGAAACGCCTTGGGTGGACATTCTTTCTTCTCTTTGTCTATCGTATCGGTATTCACGTGCCGACACCGGGTATCGACGGTCAGGCGTTGGCGGCCTTTTTTGTTCAGGCCAAGGACACCTTGCTGGGCATGTTTGATATGTTTTCCGGGGGTGGGCTGAGCCGTTTGTCGGTATTCTCGTTAGGGATTATGCCATATATCAGTGCTTCAATTATTATTGAACTGTTGGCTATGGTCGTACCTACCCTTGAGCGACTCAAGAAAGAGGGTGAAGCCGGGCGTCGTAAAATCAGCCGCTACACTCGCTATGGAACCATTTTATTAAGTGTTATCCAGAGTTTCGGGATCGCCGTCGGGCTTGAAAGTATGCAGGGGCCGGCGGGTGAGATGATTGTCATGTTTCCGGGTTGGGGGTTCAGGGTTCTGACCATAATTACACTGACCACCGGTACGGCTTTTATTATGTGGATTGGTGAACAGATTACTGAACGGGGGATCGGCAACGGTATTTCGTTGATCATCTTTGCCGGTATCGTCGCGCGAGGTCCGGCCGCTATCATCAACTCAATTCGCTTGATTAAAACGGGTGAGATGAGTCTTTTTATTGCGATGTTTATCGTCATCCTGATGGCGGCTACGATTGGTATAATTGTCTTTATTGAAATGGCCCAGCGCCGCATACCTATCCAGTATGCCAAGCGTGTCCAAGGCCGGCGGATGGTTGGTGGACAGAGTACACATTTGCCCTTGAAAATCAATACGGCTGGGGTTATTCCTCCGATTTTTGCATCATCGATCATCATGTTTCCGGCGACTATCGCCGGTTTTATTGATATACCGATTATGAAGAGGTTTGCAGCAGCTTTTGTACCGAGTAGTATATCTTATAATTTTGTCTATGTTATATTGATTTTTATATTCTGCTATTTCTATACAGCAGTAACCTTTAAACCTGACGATGTTGCAGATAATCTGAAAAAGTTCGGCGGCTATGTGCCGGGTATCAGACCGGGTAAGCGAACGGCAGAATATCTGGATAAAATACTGACCCGTTTGACCTTCTGGGGAGCAGTTTATGTCTCCGTGGTTTGTGTTTTGCCGATGTTGTTGATTGGTAAATTCAATGTTCCGTTCTTTTTTGGAGGGACCGCCCTGTTGATTGTCGTCGGGGTTGGTATTGATACCATTCAGCAGATTCAATCCCATTTGATGTCAAGAAATTATGAAGGGTTGATGAAGAAGGCCGGCGGCCGGCGACGATAACGTTTTAATCTGAATTGTCAGGGCTTAGTTTTAGCATGAATGAATAGCGATCTGAATTAAGGAGAATGTCATGGATTTGATTTTGTTGGGACCTCCCGGAGCCGGAAAAGGAACGCAGGCGAAAAAGATGATAGATGCGTTGCAAATCCCGCAGATTTCGACAGGTGACATTCTACGAGCCGCCGTTAAAGAAGGCACAGAGATGGGGCTTGAGGCCAAAAAATATATGGATGCCGGAAAATTGGTACCTGATTCAGTGGTTATCGGGATTATCGATGATCGTCTTAAGGAAGATGATTGCGTTAAGGGATTTATTCTTGACGGTTTTCCGAGAACCGTTGATCAGGCCGCATCATTGACTGACATGTTGGATAAAGCCGGTCGTAAGATTGATCATGTTGTTAGTATTGATGTTCCGGATGCCGATCTTATGGCTCGCTTGACGGGGCGTTGGATGTGTACTTGCGGAGCCAGTTTTCACAAACTTTTCAATCCCTCAAAGGTTGACGGTATCTGCGATCTTTGCGGGGCGAAACTCTACCAAAGAGATGATGACAAGGAAGCCGCAATCTCGGTCAGGTTGGAAAATTACCATAACCAGACAGCTCCCTTGATTGACTATTACGGTGCAAAAAAGGTTCTTCGTTCTATTTCCGGAACCGGGGCGCCGGATGAAATCTATGCGGCAATTATGGCCGTTTTAAATGGATGATTGCACTACGTTCGGATCGTGAAATAGCGAAGCTGAAGGCTGCCAACCGGATGGTGGCTGAGGTCTTACAGCTTGTAAAGAGAAAGATTTGCCCTGGAGTTAGTACTGGGGCACTCGATAAGTTGGCTGAGGATGAGATCATAAGGCAGGGAGCTCGTCCGGCTTTTAAAGGATATGCCGGTTTTCCTGCGACTCTTTGCACATCGATTAATTATGAGATAGTTCACGGTATTCCTTCAAAGAAGCGCAAACTGAAGGGTGGAGACATAATTAGTATAGATGTTGGAGTTTTTCTTGATGGCTATTACGGTGATGCGGCGATAACCGTGCCCGTCGGTACAGTCAGCCAAGAGGCGAAAAGGCTTATTCAGGTTACTGAAGAGTCCCTTTATAAAGCTATTGAGTGTGCTTGTCCGGGCGAAAGACTTTATACGTTATCACATAGCGTGCAGAAATATGCAGAGGGGTTCGGCTATAGCGTGGTTCGAGATTTTGTCGGTCACGGCATTGGGACTGAGTTGCATGAGCCTCCGCAGATACCTAATTACGGTAAACCGGGAACCGGTCTTGTTTTGAAAGCGGGTATGGTTTTGGCGATTGAGCCAATGATAAATGTGGGTGGTTACGCCGTTCAAGTGCTGGCTGATGGATGGACGGCGGTAACTAAAGATCGCAAGCTGTCGGCGCATTTTGAACATACCATAGCGATAACCGCGAACGGTTCAGAAATTTTGAGTAAATTGTAAATATGATACAAATAAGAATGAATGTGGCTTTGGTGGTAATAAGCAATGTCGAATAAAGAGGATGTTATTGAAGTAGAGGGGACGGTTGTCGAAACCCTGCCTAATGCAATGTTTCGGGTTGATCTTGAAAATGGGCATCGCGTCTTGGCCCATATTTCAGGCAAAATGCGGATGCATTTTATTAAAATTTTGCCCGGAGACAAAGTAACGATTCAGTTATCACCTTATGATTTAAGCCGCGGCCGGATAATCTACCGGACCCGTTAAACCGGATAATTCCGGAAGAATAGTAATGGAGTAAGAGATGAAAGTTCGAGCATCAGTTAAAAAAATGTGTGATAAGTGTAAACTTGTTAAACGTCGTGGTGTAGTACGGGTAATTTGTGTAAACCCGAAACATAAGCAACGCCAGGGTTGATAAATAAAGCGGTAGTTTAGGAGGAGAATCCATTGGCCAGAATCGCTGGGGTGAACTTGCCCCGAAACAAAAGAATTGTCATAGCTCTGACCTATATTTTTGGTATAGGACGCAGTACTGCGGTAAAATTACTTGCTGCGGTTGAGGTCGACCCGAATACCGGTAGTGATGATTTAAGTGATGATCAACTTGCCCGTATTCGTGCAAAAATTGAAGATGACTGTAAAATCGAGGGTGATCTGCGACGGGATGTGACCACCAATATCAAAAGACTGATGGATATTGGTTGCTATCGGGGGCTGCGCCACCGTCGTGGTCTGCCGGTTCGGGGACAGCGTACGAAAACCAATGCCCGAACTCGCAAAGGCCCGGCCCGCGGACCGATATCGAGAAAACGCAAATAGTTAAGTAATTGAGATGACTGGCAGCGGTTAGCACCTTAAAAGCTGCTAGGGGGGAAAATGGCTAAACCAAGAGGTAGAACCGGCAAGAGTCGGGTGAAAAAGAACGTACCCAGCGGGATTGCATATATACTGGCAACTTTTAACAATACAAAAGTCAGTTTCACGGATCCGCAGGGAAATGTGATCGCCTGGTCTAATGCCGGGGTGGTCGGTTTTAAAGGCTCAAGGAAAAGTACTCCTTTTGCGGCCCGACAGACGGCAGAGGATGCGGCCAAAAAGGCCATGGATCACGGTATGCGATCGGTTGATATCCATGTTAAAGGGCCCGGTTCCGGGCGTGAATCGGCCATCCGGGCGATTCAGAGTGTTGGTATGACCATTAATGTTATTCGAGATATTACTCCCATTCCGCATAACGGGTGTCGCCCCCCGAAGCGGAGAAGAGTTTAGTCTAAGGACTAAGGAGGAAGTTTTGGCACGATACAGAGAATCTGTCTGTCGCCAGTGTCGGCGTGAAGGGGCTAAACTGTTTCTTAAGGGAGACCGTTGCTATACGGAAAAATGTGCCTTTGACCGCCGTGCCTATGCGCCCGGCCAGCATGGCCAGAGAAGAATGAAGTTTACTGAGTATGGAACTCAGTTGCGGGAAAAACAGAAAGTCCGACGAATTTACGGGCTTTTAGAAAAACAATTTCACAGCTATTTTGCTAAAGCTGACCGTCAAAAAGGGGTTACCGGTGAAAACCTTCTGATCCTGGTCGAGCGCCGTCTAGATAATACCGTCTACCGGATGGGTTTTACCAATACCCGGGCCGAAGCCAGACAGCTGGTTTCCCATGGTCATTTTCTGGTTAATGGGAAGCGGGTCGATATCCCCTCTTTCCAGGTATCTATCAATGATGTCGTCGAGGTTTGTGAAAAGAGCCGTAAATTGAACCGGATTAGTGAAGCTTTAGCTGCCGCCGGCAGACGCAGTCTGCCAGCGTACATTGAAGTCGATAAAGAGAAAGGACGTGGGGTTCTTAAGGCTTTGCCGAAGCGTGAAGACATCTCTCAGACGATCAATGAACAGCTGATAGTTGAATTTTACTCTCGCTAACCCCAACTGGTGTGGTATATGTCATTGATATATAAAAATTGGCGTGAACTGATTAAACCGGCTGATGTGAAACCCGATGAAGCCAGCTTAAGTGTGACCTATGGTAAATTTGTGGTCGAACCTATGGAGCGCGGGTTTGGAATTACTATGGGTAATGCCTTACGACGGGTGTTGCTTTCATCATTGCAGGGGGCCGCGATTACCTCGTACCATATCGATGGGGTTAATCATGAGTTTTCGGCCATCCCTGGGGTGCAAGAGGATGTGACGATTGTCTCCTTGAATCTCAAAGGTGTCGCCCTGAAGCTGCATACGGACAATTCGAAGACTCTGTATATTGACGCCAAAGGGAGTAAAAAGGGGGTAGTTACTGCAGGTGATATTATAGTTGATCAGGACGTTGAAATTCTGAATCCAGATCATCATATTGCTACCCTTGAAAACGATGCCACTCTCAAAATGGCTCTTACGGCACAGACCGGCAAGGGCTATATACCTGCCGGACAGATCAGCGACCAGCACTCGTATCCGATTGGTACCGTCGTTCTAGATGGCGTTTTTGCGCCGGTTATTAAAGTTAACTATGTGGTTACCAATGCCCGGGTTGGACAGCAGACGGATTACGACAAACTGACCATAGAAATCTGGACTGATGGTAGTCTTGAGCCGGTCGATGCTTTAGCTTACTCCGCCAAGATACTTAAGGAGCAGATGTCGGTTTTTATCAATTTTGATGAGGATATCGAGCCTGAAGAAGTAGAAGAGGTCGAGGTTGAAGTGGTAGAGGTAGTCAATGAAAACCTCTATCGTAATGTCAGTGAGCTTGAATTGTCCGTAAGGTCGGCTAATTGTCTAAAAAATGCCGATATTGAACTGATTGGCGAGCTTGTTCAGAAAAGTGAATCAGAGATGTTGACGACTAAAAACTTTGGTCGTAAATCGTTGCTTGAGATTAAGGAAATATTGACCGGTATGGGCCTCTCTCTTGGTATGAAGCTACCTGAGTTTGATCCCAAGAATGCCGAAATGATAAAAAAAGTAATGAGTGACGACTACGAAGAGTAATAATGGCTTCGAAAAATGTCCACCTGCTTCGTTGTTCGAAAACCCTCGTCACTGCGGCGTACTGCTTGTACTTCTCATTCCCCAGGTTTTCGACGCCTCGCATCTGAACATTTTACTTTGCCATTCCGGTTATGACTATATACGTCACAGTTTTAATAGTTTGAAGGAGAAGTAAGCTTATGCGACATAGAGTATCCGGCCGCCGCTTGGGTCGGGGCCCCAGCCACCAGAAAGCCATGTTCAGATCATTGGCTTCATCCTTGATTATTCATGAACACTTAGAGACTACTGATGCTCGAGCAAAGGAGTTGCGCCGGGTTGCGGATCGCTTGGTTACCTTAGGCAAAAAAGGAACCCTGCATGCCCGCCGTCAGGCCTATAAATTCTTAAATGACCATCAACTGGTACAAAAACTGTTTGATGAGATTGCCCCGCGTTTTAGCGAGCGTCAAGGCGGCTATACGCGCTTGATAAAATCGCGAATCAGGTTTGTTGATCAAGCACCTATGACTTTTGTGCGTTTTACCAGCGAAGATCTTAAGAGCAAATCATCTGAGGACGAGACCGTCAAAACAACTCAGACGGAGACGGTCGAAGAGCAGGTTAAGGCTGCGGTCGAAGAGGAACTTGAAGCGACCCAGACAGAAGAGACTGTTGCCGAAACTGCCACCGAGCCAGAGTCTTCCACCGCCGAACCGGAACTGGCTGCGACCGATGCAGGTGATGCCCCGGTCGATGTTGAAGCTTCCGATACTTCAGAAGCCGTAGAGAGTGAAGAGAAGGCGAAAGAGTAGAAGTCTGTAAGGAAATAGCTTCACTACTATTGTTTATAAAGCGGCCTCCCGATGAATTTGGGGGGCCGCTTTTTTAATGTCAATTGGATGGTGTCGTAAAAATTCCATCTCCTTCATTTGATGAACTTGTGAAGAAGTCACGGGATGGCTAAGTAAAAATTTCGATAGACAAGATGTAGTGGTTTCCCATTTATATGGAAAGATTATTTGCGGGACAATCAATATGGGTGTTTACTTTTAGGCATGAATGTGATTAGGATGTCGGGCATATGTTACGTATATAGGGCAAACATCTTATTACGATGAATGTTTAGTTGGCTGTTTGGTTGGAAGTTGAGATTGGCATCGGCAATATCTCATCGTTTTGCTTTTTATCGGTTGCTGTCCCCGATTTTGCGTTAAAGCAGACAAAAAAGTCTGTTGATAGTCCGACAGTCTGTGCTTCGCAACCAAGGCAAGGTTTTGCCGGGGTTTGTACCGCGAATTTTTTGCAGCTTAACTCAGTCGTTAGCCACCAAAGAAGAAAACCTCAGCTCAAATAATTATATGAAGGGAACAACAAGAAATTGGTAAACCAAGTCGTATCAAAAAAACGTGTCGCTGACCACGGCGAGGTTTATACCCGTGAGCGCGAAGTCAATGCCATGCTTGATCTGGTTGAGCAGGAAACGCAGCGTATCGACTCGCGTTTTCTGGAACCTGCTTGTGGTACGGGCAATTTCCTGATTGAAATACTCCGCCGCAAGCTGAAAGTTGTTGCGAGACGTTACCAGCGCAGTCAAACAGAGTTTGAGCGTTATGCCTTTCTGGCCGTTTCTAGTTTGTACGGCATTGATATTCTGCAAGACAATATCGAAACCTGTCGTAATCGCCTGTTTTATTTGCTGGATGCGTGTTATTCCAGTCTTTACCAGAAAAAAACAAAAGATTCGTTCAGGGAGATCATCCAGTTTGTCATTGATAAAAACACGATTCGGGGTGATGCCTTGACCTTGAAAACGCTTGATGAACCAGCACAAGCCATCCTCTTTTCAGAATGGGCATTTGTGCGGGGTAACCAGATCAAGCGTCGTGATTTTGCTTTTCATGAGTTGCTACCGGAAGAAAATGATCTGCCGCTTTTTTCGGCAAGCGCCCCGCAGTCAGATGAAGGGAAAACGGTTTTCATCCCAAACCCGGTCAAGGATTACCCGATCTGCCATTATATGAGGATTGCCGATGCCGAATAATTTAGCCAGTACCTTGATGACAGCCGAGCAAAGCTACAACCCCGATGTGTTGAGCTGCATTGCCAATTTAAGCAATGACGAGGTTTTTTACCCCACCGACGCTGGTCAATGACATCCTTGACCTGTTACCCGACACGCTTTGGCAAGACCCAAACACCACCTTTCTTGATCCGGTATCTAAATCAGGCGTATTCCTGCGCGAGATTGCCCGTAGGCTGGATATTGGCTTGACCGAACAAATGCCTGTTAAGCAGACGCGCATCGACCATATTATGACCCAACAGGTGTTTGGCATCTGCATTACTGAACTCACCGCCTTATTGTCACGGCGTAGCCTCTATTGCTCCAAAACCGCCAATGGCAAATATTCGGTGTGTAGTAGCTTTAACAATACGCAGGGCAATATCCGCTTTGAGCGTATCGAACATGAATGGCAAAACGGCAAATGCCATTATTGCGGCGCGTCAGAGGTCAACTATGCCCGTGGTGATGAACTGGAAACCCATGCTTATGCGTTTATCCACACCGATAACCCTGAGGAGATTGCAATGTTTGCACGCATGAAGGAAATAAAATCGTTTCCGATGCCACGAGACCGTTACTCGAACAAGGAGTAAAAACATTTATTAGGTACAATGAAGGAATCTCTATCTTACACAAAGTGAGGGGGGTTGGTGAGGATAGCTTCGATTCAATCGTGAGTGCGAATGATCCATTTGGTTTTGATGTTCGTGTAAAAAATAGCTTCAAAAGAATTAAGCCCAAGTTTGAGGATCATCCATTTCATAAGAGCGTAACATTTTTCTATTATGGCTGGAGAAAAAACGGTGTCGGACATATTGATAGCGTGGCGATAAGAAAAAATGTCGCTTGGGTTGATCAATATAAAATCTATGTCCCTCAAGCATGGGGTGTTGGCAATATGCGCAGGGACCGGATCATGCCATTTATCGGCGAACCAAATTCCTGCTGCAGTGAAACATATTTAGTCATCGGCCCATTTAAAAGCGAAAAAGAAGCAAAAAGTATTATCAAATACACGCAGACTAAATTTTTTCATATTCTTCTTTTTCTAGTAAAGTTGTCTCATCACTCGACGCAAAAAATGTACTCATTTATTCCTATGCAGGATTTCAGTGAACCGTGGACCGACAAGAAATTATACAAAAAATACGGTCTGACAAAAGAAGAAATCGCCTTTATCGAATCCATGATTCGACCCATGGACTAACCATGCCCCAATCCAACATGATTATCTACAACACCCAGGATGGCAAGGCATCTGTGGCCCTGTATGCCCGCGATGGCACGGTCTGGATGAGCCAGAAGCAGATTTCCGAGTTGTTTGACACCTCCAAGCAGAACATGGGCAAGCATATCGCTAACATATTGGAAGAAAAGGAATTATCCGAAGATTCAGTTGTAAACTATTACTTTACAACTGCCGCCGATGGCAAGCAGTACCAGGTCGCTCACTATGCGCTGGAGATGATTCTCGCCATTGGTTTTCGGGTGCGTAGTAAGCGCGGTACGCAGTTTCGCATCTGGGCTAATCGCAATCTGAAAGAATACATGCTCAAGGGTTTTGTTATGGACGATGAGCGTCTGAAAAACCCCGATGGCCGCCCGGACTATTTTGATGAATTGCTGGCACGCATTCGTGATATTCGCGCCTCGGAAAAGCGTTTTTATCAAAAGGTGCGTGATCTGTTTGTCTTGAGCAGTGATTATGACCCAAGCGACAAGGCGACCCAGATGTTCTTTGCCGAAACGCAAAACAAACTGCTGTATGCCGTCACCGATAAAACTGCGGCGGAAATCATTGTTGATCGTGCGGATGCGACCCAACCCCATATGGCGTTGATGTCCTGGCAGGGTGAGCGAGTGCGTAAGCAGGATATTGTGATTGCCAAAAACTATTTAGATGAAGATGAGCTGGATACGCTGAATCGTCTGGTCACCATCTTTCTGGAAACCGCTGAAC
>DAOVTG010000161.1 GCA_030633185.1 Deltaproteobacteria bacterium | reverse complement strand
GCTTGCAGCTAAATGATCTGGAGGGCGGAATTGCCGACCTGAAAATTAATACTCCTGACGGTCAGCCGGTTATTGAACTGCCGCAGTTATTGGTGGTTCAAAGCTGTATCAATATCGACGAGCAGAGATGTGTTATTGGCTCTATTGAGGGAGAAAAGGGGAGTTTGACCCTGGTTCGGGGGGCTGATAACATTCTCAATCTCGACGCTCTGTTACCACCTCCCGAGGAAAAAGAGAGTTTGCCGAAAGAGGCCGCCACAGAGACTAAGAGTGTTGCTGAACCTTGGCAAGTGCTTCTGGAAAAGGGGCGTTTGCAGGATTTCCAGATTACGTTTAAAGATCATCAACCGGTTGCAAAAGCCGTTATTAATTTAGACCAGATCAATCTGGAACTCGACCGGCTGAGTACGGTTAAAGGTGAGTCGGGAACCTGTCAACTTGAGCTACGTCTGGCCAAACGGGGTCGGCTTTCAATAAATGGTTCAGTAATCCTTGAGCCCCTAAAGCTAGAGTTGGATATCGACTTACAGAAAGCGCCGCTGAAAACTTTTCAGGCTTATCTCAGTGAGCACCTTGATCTGGTTCTGGTCAGGGGGGATGCCTTTGCCAATGGACATTTATCTTTTCAACAGAAAACAGAGCCGGAACCCCGGATCGTTTTTACCGGCAAGGCCGCACTTGTAAATGTGAAAACCGTTGACGGCCAGCGTGCGGCAGAGGTTTTGAGTCTTAAGCATCTCTATTTAAACGGGATCTCTTTTCGTAATCAGCCGCCGGCTTTTTCGTTAAGTAAGGCTTCAGCTAAAGCTTTGCTGGTCAATTTTGTTAAAGAGAGTGATGGTCGCAGCAACCTTGAAATGATGCTGGTCAAAAAAGATGTTAAAGCGGAAACCTCGGTTCGCGCAGGAAAGAGTGCATCCTCGGATGCTCCTTTGGCTTTGAAGTTTAAGAAGATTGAGCTTGCCGAGAGCTCATTTACTTTTCTTGATCGTTCCTTGTCGCCCTCTTTCAAAATGGTTTTAAGCGAACTTGAAGGTGGGATCGAAGGGCTTACTTCGATGGGTAAAAAACCAGCTGAGGTTAAACTTGCCGGTCGTCTCAATAGTCAGGCACCGATTTCGGTTTCCGGTTTTATCGATCCCCTGGCCAAAGATCTTTATGTCGATTTAAAGATTACCGGTCAAGGTCTCGGGATGACGGATCTGACTCCTTATACCGGGAAATATGTCGGCTATACGGTTGGTAAAGGGAAACTCTCACTCGATCTGGACTATAAGATTGAGAACCAGAAATTAAAGGCGAGTAATGCCATTTTTCTCGATCAGTTTGGTTTCGGTTCTTCGGTCGAGAGTCCAGATGCTACTAGTCTGCCGGTTAAACTGGCGGTCGCCCTCTTGCGTGACCGCCAGGGGGAGATTCATCTCAACCTGCCGGTCAGCGGCGAGCTTGATGATCCTGACTTCAGCCTGGGCGGGATTATCATCAAGGTTTTTTTCAATCTTATCGCCAAGGCGGTGACCTCGCCCTTTGCCCTGATTGGTTCTCTGGTCGGTGGTGGTGAAGAGTTGAATCTGGTAACCTTTGCCGCCGGTCAGGTAGAGCTTGATGAAACTGCACAAGGCCGGCTTGATAAGCTGGCCGGGG
Source organism: Deltaproteobacteria bacterium (assembly GCA_030633185.1). Taxonomy (GTDB): domain Bacteria; phylum Desulfobacterota; class Anaeroferrophillalia; order Anaeroferrophillales; family Tharpellaceae; genus Tharpella. The sequence continues at coordinate 4,213 of DAOVTG010000161.1, read as the reverse complement.
TGCTCTACGATCGGCCCGGTTTGAAAGTTGAAATCGTTGGTCGGGCTGATGCCGCAGCCGATCGCCAGGTTCTGCATGAAGAGCATTTTAGAAAACTTTTGCAGGCTCAGAAATTCAAGAGAACAACGGGCCGCAAGGATGGATCGCAGTCAATTGATGAAGTCGTTGTCGAAAAAGTGGAATTTGAAGATTATCTCTGGCGGGCCTATAAAGTGGCACCTTTTGCCAAAGAGAAAAACATGATACGGATGATCAAAAAGATTGAGCCTGGAGACCAAGAACGTTTACTCCGTGATTTTGTTAAAGTCAGTGATGATGAACTTCTTCAACTGGCTCGTAATCGGGCGCGTCAAGTGATGGCGTACATCGCGGCCAAAGGGCCGGTAGAGGCCCAGCGTCTCTTTCTGGTTGACCCGCAAGTTATGGAGACTGATCCGACGGCCGTCGATAAAGCTCGCCAGGTCGAGATGAAGATTCAGTAATTAAGGAGATATATGGAAATTCTTGCCGAGTATCAAAAGGCCGCCGACCGGCGGCGGGAGTTGGGGATTCCCCCCCTGCCTTTGAGTTCCGCCGAGGTTACGGAGGTTATTGAACGGCTGCCGCAAAGCCTTGGGGAGGAGCGTCAAAATCTTCTCTTTTTGCTGTGTGAAAGGGTTAATCCAGGAGTCGATGAGGCGGCCGGTGTTAAGGCCGATTTTTTGGCGAAAGTGATCAGCGGTCGAGCGGCGGCGGCCGGTATTGAAGCTTTGACTGCAGTTCAGTGGTTAGGGACTATGCGTGGCGGTTATAATCTTACTCCACTGCTCGAAACTATGGATGATAAACGACCCGCAGTAGCCGCGGCTGCAATTGATGCCCTTAAACATACCTTACTGGTTTATGATGCATTTGCGTGGGTTGTTGAGGAGTTTAAAAAAGGGCGTCAGAGAGCCCGGCAACTGCTTGAATCGTGGGCTCAGGCCGAATGGTTTAAAGCGCGTCCCAAGTTGTCTCAAGAGCTTAAATTGACGGTCTTTAAAGTTCAGGGAGAGACCAATACCGACGATCTCTCTCCGGCCTCGGAAGCCTCCAGTCGCAGCGATATTCCTTTGCATGCGCAAGCCATGCTTGCCGCCCGGCTTGAAAACCCGTTGCAAGAGCTTGAAAAACTACGAGCTTATGGTCACCCGATTGTCTATGTCGGTGATGTTGTCGGTACCGGCAGCAGCCGTAAATCGGCGATCAACTCTTTGCAGTGGCACTTAGGTCACGATCTGGTCGGAGTTCCCAATAAGCGTGGGGGTGGTTTTATTATCGGCGGCATTATCGCCCCGATCTTTTTCAATACGGCCCAGGATTCCGGAGCTCTGCCGCTGGAAGCTCCGGTGACAGAGCTTGAAAGCGGTGATATTATCACTTTAAGACCCTATGCCGGAGAGCTTGAAAAAGCGGGCCGGGTAATCAGCCGTTTTAACCTGCAGCCCAACACCTTGGCCGACGAATACCGGGCCGGAGGGAGAATCCCGTTACTTATTGGTCGAGGGTTGACCGATCAGGCGCGTCGGGTTTTGGGGCTTGAAGAAGTTGATTTTTTTGTCCAGCCACTTCAGCCTGCATCATCGGCTGAAGGTTATACCCTGGCCCAAAAGATTGTCGGCCGGGCTTGTGGTCGGAATGGGGTCAGACCGGGGATGTATGTTGAACCGCAAGTGACGACCGTCGGCAGTCAGGATACGACCGGGCCTATGACCCGGGATGAGATCAAGGAACTTGCCGCCTTAAACTTTTCCGCCGATCTGGTGATGCAGTCGTTCTGCCATACTGCGGCTTACCCGCAGCTGGTCGATGTTAAAATGCATCTGCAACTGCCCGGATTTATCAGGGATCGTTCCGGGGTCTCTTTAAAACCCGGCGATGGTGTGATTCACTCCTGGCTCAATCGTTTATTGCTGCCGGACACTTTGGGAACCGGGGCCGATTCGCATACCCGTTTTCCGATTGGGATATCTTTCCCGGCGGGTTCCGGCCTGGTCGCTTTTGCCGCAGTCTCAGGGATTATGCCGCTCGATATGCCGGAGAGTGTTTTGGTTCGTTTCTCCGGTAAACTGCAGCCCGGGATTACGCTGCGCGATCTGGTCAACGCGATTCCTTTGATCGCCATTGAGAAGGGTTTGCTGACGGTTGCCAAAGAGGGTAAAAAGAATATTTTTGCGGGCCGTATTCTTGAGATTCAAGGTCTTGAAGAGCTCACTTGTGAACAGGCTTTTGAACTCTCCGACGCTTCGGCTGAACGTAGCGCCGCCGCTTGTACGGTTCAGTTGGGGACGACACCGGTTAAGAAATTTCTAACTTCTAACGTCGCTTTGATCGATAAACTCGTGGTTTCCGGTTACGGGGATACGGAAACTTTAAAACGCCGGGGCCGGGCGATGCGGGACTGGCTGGCTAACCCTGAGCTTTTACGGGCTGATAGTGATGCTGTTTATGCCGCTGTGCTTGATATTGACATGAACCTGATAACCGAGCCGATTTTGGCCTGTCCCAACGATCCTGATGACGTTGCCACTTTAAGTGATATCCTGGCTGATGATAGGTGTTCGCAAAAGATTGATGAAGTTTTTGTCGGCAGTTGCATGACTAATATCGGCCATTTCCGGGCGGTTGGCGAGATTTTGCGTGATCAGGGACAGGTTCCGGTTCGGCTCTGGTTGACACCGCCGACAAGAATGGATGCCGAGCAGCTTAAGGATGAGGGCTACTATTCGCTTTTTGGTAAATCCGGAGCCCGTATCGAGATTCCCGGTTGCAGTCTCTGTATGGGGAACCAGGCCCGGGTCGCTGATGAGGCGGTGGTTTTTTCCACCTCAACCCGTAATTTTGATAACCGTCTTGGTAAGGATGCAAAAGTCTATCTTGGTTCAGCCGAACTGGCTGCGGTTACCGCTCTTTTCGGTCGTCTGCCTACGGTTTCAGAGTACCGCGAGATAATAACTCGCAAGTTGCCTGTAGAGAAGCATTCAGAGATTTATAAATATCTCGATTTTGCTTAAGGGTATCTTGAAAAATTCTAATTTTTCAAGATACCCTTAAATCTTGACAAGAGTGGTTTGAAAATGCTATTTTCCGCGTTTCGCCGATAATTTGCGGGTCTGTTTCTGTTGGGGAGTGTCGCCAATAGTGTTGTAAAGAATTCGCGCTGCTCAGTGATGGTGGTGCGTCCTGCAGGTGAGGCTTAGCTTTTTTAATTGTAACTATTCAGGTACCCACCATAAAGCCATAATAAATGGCGGCGAACATTGCTTCGCCCACATAAACGGGGTCACACCCCAAGAGTGCTTCCTCGCTACGCTCACAGCGAAGCCTGGGGTGCTGACGCACCTTATGCCAGCAATGACCCCAATTCCGGCAGTTTGCAAACGGCATCTGAATAGTTACTTTTATTTTAACCTTTAAACTTTAATTTTATGGAATAGACGATTATGATTGAACGATACTCACGTCCGGCCATGAGTCAGGTCTGGAGTGAAGAGAATAAATTTAAAAGTTGGCTCAAGGTTGAGTTGGCGGTTTGTGAAGTCTTCGCCGAACGGGGTGAGATTCCCGTTGACGAGTGGCGTGAAATTAAAGAAAAAGCCGCTTTCAATATTGATCGAATCAATCAGATTGAAGCTGAAGTGCGTCATGATGTGATTGCCTTTCTGACTTCGGTAGCTGAGTGTGTTGGTTCTGCGTCCCGTTATATTCATCTCGGTATGACCTCTTCAGATGTCCTCGATACGGCTCTGGCTCTACAGCTAAAAGAAGCCGGTGAGATGTTGATAGAGGGGCTGGATCGAGTTCTGGTTGAGCTTAAACGGCGGGCTTTTGAGCTGCGTGATTGTCCGATGATCGGACGTTCGCACGGGATTCATGCCGAACCGGTTACCGTAGGTCTTAAATTTGCTATCTGGTACGATGAGATGGTTCGCCAGAAAAAGCGCCTTGAGGCGGCGGTCAAGGATATTTCGGTTGGTAAGATCTCGGGTGCGGTTGGTACTTTTGCCAACATTGAACCAGAGATCGAGGAAGCCGTCTGTCAGCGTCTCGGCTTGCAGCCGGCTCCGGCCTCAAGCCAGATTATACAGCGCGATCGGCACGCCTTTTTCTTTACGACACTCGCTTTGGTGGCTGCCTCGATTGAGAAATTTGCTACCGAAATCCGACATTTGCAGAGAACCGAAGTAGGGGAGGC
>DAOVTG010000244.1 GCA_030633185.1 Deltaproteobacteria bacterium | reverse complement strand
TTCAATGTTTTGTGTCAACGTTTATCCTGCGAGGGGGCTGAGGTTTTTTTCTATAGATTTTTGATCGTATCCACCCATATAACATGGTTTCTACCTCTTGAACAAGAAGATTCATTGATTTTACTCTCAATCGGGCAGTCTTCCTGGACAAATTGTTTGACAGCTGCCATACAAGTGGTTATAATGAGATTGCAATATATACATATGTCCTATTTGTTGCGTTTTTGCTGAAATAATGGAGGTTACTCTTGGAGAGAGATCAGATTTGTTGTCGGATTGCTGAAGTTTTGAAGGTTTTGGGCCATCCGGTACGTTTGCAGATTGTGCAGACCCTTTTGACTAAAGAGAGTTGCGTAAAAAACCTATGGAGTTGTCTGGAACTTTCTCAGGCTACGGTTTCCCAGCATCTTTCCGTGCTAAAGGGCAAGGGGATTGTTGATTCCGTTCGCGAAGGAGTGGCGATGCGATATTGGGTATGTGACGATATCAGCAAACTTTTGATCGGTACCTTGATGGATCATTATGGTATGGATTGTAGCGATGCCGCGACAGGTTCTTGTGGAGAGGTGGAATAGGATGCCGTTATATGAATATGAATGTTCCGAATGTAGAACCAGGGTTGAGGTTTTGCAGAAAATGGGAGAGGATGGCTCGATCCTGAAGTGTGAGAAATGCGCGGTAACAGGTTTGCGCAAGGTGATTTCCAGGGGTGTCGTTCAGGCTGCCGGAGCCGGTAAGCCTGCCTGTGCTTTGGGCGCTCCCGCCGGAGGCAGCGGTTTTACCTGAAACTAGGGGCAAAAAGCAGACAGTTGTCTGCTCGGTTTTCTCTCATCATCTGCCAGCGGCAGCAAGTCCGGCACAACCTGCTCTCTCTTTACGATCATTTCCGGTTTTCGGTTAGAGGCTATCTGTTCTGACTCGACTTCTCTAGATCAATAATCAAGCTTCCATTAACATACGGTCGGGTTTTGTATTCAACCAGATGTTCCATCTGTTTAATGATTTCCGCCATTCTTAAGGACTGCTTCTGGATGGTTTTGAGGCGTTTGTTAAGGTGTGGATTATTCTCAACAGTGTCGTCTGTAGCGAGCAATTCAATAACGCCGATGATTGCTGTCAGGGGTTGTCGCAGCTCATGGGCGACCGCCCCGGAGGTTTCAATCATGGCCGCCTTTTTTTCACTTAAGATAAGCTGCTCATGAATAAACTCCAACTCTTTACTTTTTTCATCGACCAGGTTCTCGAGGCTGTTCGTGTAGTGTTGGTCAGCGGCTCCCAGAGTTTCGTTGAGGCTCAAATCTTCAATGAAAATAACGATGCTGTTTTTCCGGTTCGGGGTCTCTTTTAATACGGAGAGATGTAGGGAAAGCTTGGTGACGTTGTCGTCATCATCGGGTGATTCACGATTTATTGAAAAGGGTATAGTGACGTTGCCCCGGTCGTTGGAGATCAGGTTTTTCCAGATGTTCTTGGCATTTGGTACAGTCGCCAGGATATCAAGCAGGTTACAGTTGTCTAGAGTGTTCTGCTGGAGCAAAAACGCGGCCAGCTGGTTGGCAAAAGTGACCTCCCCCGGCTCATCACAGACCATAACTCCATAAGGGGCATGTTGCAGGATTGCTCGTAAGAGGTTGCGTTCATCAGTGCTGTTTTCGGTTGAAGTCGAATTCATGGTTGGATTTTTGTTCATAATAGGGTAATGTCTCATCATTGTATCTTCCGAATACATAATCGTTTAAAAAAAAAATGGCAAGTTTTAGTTGCCGGACACTGTATTGATTAAGGAGATCGGAGATGACGGACGAGTATAAACCGGCAGTTGAAGTGGTTGGTGATGGTGGAGTCGGGGCGAAGATTGCCGGCTACTATATTGAAGAGGTAAAAATTTCACTCGGTACCGGAGCCACCAAGCGTTCGACTACCGGTGAAAATATTTTTTATGCCGAGGAACAGCCGAATGGTGAGGTTAAGCTGAGTCTGCTCAATATGGCCGGCAAGCTGACCAGCATAACTGAAGTTGTTGAAAAGGAAGAGCTTTTTCGACGTTGTCGACCGAAGCCGGATTTTGTGCCCCCAGATAAAACTGAAAAATTTGATAAAATCAAGGAGAAGGCGGATCGTCACGCTTCCCGGGGCAATCTCCATCTGCGTAAAAAAGAGTATAACAGTGCGGAATTTGAGTTCAACAATTCTTTGAAACTTGATGAAGAACATGTTCGGGCTAATTACGGTTTGGTTAAGCTGCATATGGAAAAGGGTGAGGATGAAGAGGCGAAAGTAATTCTTGAAAAATTGACCACTATTGATGCTCTTTTCGAAGATGAAAACAAGCATGTTTTTAATGAATTCGGGATTGATCTAAGGCGTATGAAAATGTCTGATCAGGCCCTTGACAGTTATCGTAAGGCCCTGGAGATCAATGATAAAGATCCGATTTTGAACTTTAACATGGCCCGGGCCCTGATCGATAAAAAAGAGTGGGCTCCGGCGCTGGCCAGTTTGGAACGCGCCCTGGAGCTCAAGGAAGAGTTTCCTGAAGCGCAAAAACTGGTTCAGATCCTGCGTGCTAAGTTGGAGAAGAGAGCCGCTACTTAATGGCAGTTGAAGAGCTTCTTCTTGAGTTTGTTTTTTCCGGGGAATATATCTTCTCGGGATCTGAACGTTGTCGTCTGGATCAGTTTCTCGCGGCCCGGCAGCCGGAGATCTCCCGCAGTCGTCTTCAGAGTTTGGTTCGCGCAGCATCTGTTTTAGTCAACGGTGATTCAGCTAAAACTTCATACCTTCTTAAAGACGGTGATCGAGTCACACTCAAGATTCCACAGCCTGTCCCCCTTCATCTTGAAGCTCAAGCTTTGCCTTTAGAAATTGTTTATGAAGACCGACACTTGGTGGTTGTCAATAAGGCGGCCGGGATGGTGGTTCATCCGGCGGCAGGAAATCCGGATGGTACTCTGGTAAACGCGCTGCTTTCCCATTGCGGTGATCTGGCCGGGATTGGCGGTGTCATGCGGCCGGGTATTGTTCACCGTCTGGATCAAGATACATCCGGTTTGTTGGTGGTTGCCAAAGATGATCTCACGCATCAGGGACTGTCCGAGCAATTTAAAAAACATACGATTAAAAGGGAATATGTCGCCCTGGTTTACGGACGTATTTTGCCGACCCGTGGTTTTTACCAGTCATCAATCGGCCGTCATCCGCGTCAACGCAAGAAGATGGCTGTGGTTGAGAAAGGTGGGAAATCGGCTCGTACCAATTATCAGGTTTTGCGTTATTGTCTGTCCGGGACTTGTTCCTGGCTCTCTCTGCGGCTGGAAACCGGTCGTACCCATCAGATCAGGGTTCATCTGAGTGCCGCAGGTCATCCTCTGGTTGGTGATCAGGTTTATGGGAAAAAGGGGATAAGCCGTTTGCCAGCGGCGGCTCGCGATGCCGAGTTGTTGTCAAATTTCTCCAGGCAGGCTCTGCATGCCCGGTGTTTGGGTTTTTTGCACCCGGTAAGTCAACAATATCTGGAGTTTGAAAGTTGTTTGCCAGCGGATCTTGAGAACCTGTTGGAGGCCATTTCGTGACTTTTTACGCTCTGAGGGAAGTGCCTCGGGGTAAGAATGTATCAAGCTTTATTTATGCGAAGCCTAAAGCTAAAATATCCTTTCAGCCTTGACAATCAGTCTGAGCCTGCCTACCTTAAGTGCGCCGCGCCGCCGTCGATAGCGGCCGGTTTTACGCTGCG
>DAOVTG010000280.1 GCA_030633185.1 Deltaproteobacteria bacterium | reverse complement strand
TTTGAGAGCCAGAACCTTGGTAATGGCCGCCGTCAGTGTAGTTTTTCCGTGGTCAACATGGCCAATCGTGCCAACATTAACGTGAGGCTTGGTGCGCTCAAATTTTTCCTTTGCCATTTCCTTAATCTCCTCTCTCAGTCACATAGCATATATAGGTCAAACAAACTTGCTCTAACTAATCAAAATACCTTATGTGGAGCCCACGATCGGGATTGAACCGATGACCTCTTCCTTACCAAGGAAGTGCTCCACCACTGAGCTACGTGGGCCAAATCTGCCATCAATAATTTCGCAGCAAATATTTCAATCATCCGTCCCGGCAAACCTTACTCACCCATTGCACCCGGTTCGATACAGGCCGACAATCACCTCACACTTCAGAATGGAGCGGGAAACGGGACTCGAACCCGCGACCCTCAGCTTGGAAGGCTGACGCTCTAGCCAACTGAGCTATTCCCGCTTGGGTGATACACTTTTTCTTATAAAATGGTGGAGAGGGGAGGATTTGAACCTCCGAAGGCTCTGCCGACAGATTTACAGTCTGTTCCCTTTGACCACTCGGGAACCTCTCCAGACAATCTACTATCTTTAAAAATGGAGCTGGCGATGGGACTCGAACCCGCAACCTGCTGATTACAAGTCAGCTGCTCTTCCAGTTGAGCTACGCCAGCAACAAGTAGAAGCCAACTCTTTGAACCCAGGCTGCATCCCTCTTTAAAGATCCGAAGAGACTAATAAACCTGCGGGTTTTCTACGAAGGTTGTCATCAATAAAGATGCCCTCCTCAAAAACAAGGCTGAACCGTTTAGCACAACTGTCAAACCGTGTCAATATCTTTTTCCCCAAAATTGATGATTTTAGCGGGTGCCAGAAGTGGGTAAAGCCATCAAAGCGGAACCGGCGGCCCTCTGCTCAGCAACTTTACGTGAAGATCCACTTCCGGAACCTAAAAGGCGACCGCAATCATCGCACACCTCCACAAAAAAAAGGGGCTGATGATCGGCCCCCTGACGCGCCACCAATTTATATACCGGCGGCGGCCCGCCCTTCTCCTGAAGCCTCTCCTGAAGCTGTGATTTATAATCGGTCCAAGCTGAGGCCAGTTCCCGGCTCACCAAATCTTCCACAAGCCCCTGCAAAACCGCCGTAGCCCCATCTAGATAGAGGGCTGCCAGCAGAGCCTCAAGAGCATCCGCCAGCAAAGAGGTTCGCAGACGCCCCCCCTGCCCCTCTTCACCTCGCCCGAGGCGAAGGAAATCCCCTAAACCAAGTTTTGCGGCAAAACGGGCCAGAGCTTCAGTATTGACGATTTGAGAGCGGATTCGACTGAGCTCACCTTCAGGTTTGGCCGGATATTGAGCATAAAGATTTTCACTGACCAGAAGTTCCAGCACGGCATCGCCGAGAAATTCAAGGCGCTCATTGTCGACCAGAAAATCACCACCATCTTTGTGACGATTCTCGTTAACAAAAGACTTATGGGTAAGAGCCTGGAGCAAGAACTCCCGGTTCGAGAATGAATACCCCAAAATCTCTTCCAAACCGCTTGTCAAAGTACTTCTAAACACAAAACCCTCTAGGAAGCAAAAAATGGATTTGTAGCCCGTTCCCGACCAACTGTAGTCGCTGGCCCATGACCCGAATAGAGAACCACATCATCTCCCAAAGAAAAAATCTTCTCTCTAACCGACCTGATCAAAATCTCGTAATCACCACCCGGAAAATCGGTACGCCCGATTGAGCCCGCGAAAATCAGATCCCCGACAAAAGCCGCTCCGTCACCCACCAAAGAGATTGAACCCAATGAGTGGCCCGGGGTCGAAAGCACCTTCAAAGTAACACTCTCACCAATATTGACCAGGTCGCTCTCTTTAATCAAACGATCGACCGGCGGTGAATCTTCGGCCCGCATTCCCCATAAGAGAGCACGACTCGAGATCTTGGTAATCTCTTCGGCACTGGCGCTATGCGCCAAAATCCGGGCTCCGGTCGCCTCATGGAGCCGCTTATTACCACCCACGTGGTCAAAATGTTCATGCGTACAAATAATATAGGCGGCCTTGAGATTATTTTTTTTCAAACCCTCAAGAATACGTTCAACATCATCGCCAGGATCGATAACTGCCGCTTCCCGACTCTTCTCACAACCAACCAGGTAACAATTTACCTGTAATGGCCCAACAACAATTGTCTCAACAATCATGATTTACCCCACCATATAAATAAGACCGACCTTTTTCAAGGTACCCTTAAAAAAATTTCACAGCTACACCAATAGCAGCGCCGGGGATAATACATCAGACCGGAAATTGCAAGGATAAAACAATTTTGCTGGCTGGGACTGCCCAAATTACAGCCTATAACTCTCTTCCATCGGATCCGATGTAGGAAAGCTTACCGGAACCAATTCCTGGCGGTCGGCCCAGCGTTTCCAGATCAGGTAAACCGCCGGCAGGATTACTAATGTCAGAATGGTCGAACTGACGAGCCCGCCAACCATGGGCGCGGCAATGCGTTTCATAACCCGGGTTCCGGTTTCGGTGCCGAAAGATTGTATTCGA
>DAOVTG010000271.1 GCA_030633185.1 Deltaproteobacteria bacterium | reverse complement strand
TTCCCGGCCGATTAACTCCCCGGCCCGGGTAATCTTGAAAGCCGTTTTTTTGATAATTTCAGAGAGTTCATCCAGGGCCAGATCGCGGGGGGCGGCCTCTACCGTGCGGCGCACAACCCCGGGGCCGGAGATTCCGATATTTAAGACATTATCAGCCTCCTGAACTCCGTGAAAGCCGCCCGCCATAAAAGGATTATCGCTGACCGCATTGGCGAAAACGACAAATTTGGCGGCCCCGATGGCATTTTCACTGTTTATAGACAAGTCTCTGATAATGCCGCCGATTTTTGCCACCCCACGCATATTGATACCGGCTTTACTGCTAGCCAGATTGACAAAACCACAGATCTTTTCGGTGGATCCCAGAGCTTCGGGGATGGCCTCGATCAGGGTTTGATCGGCGTAGCTCATCCCCTTTTCGGAGAGGGCTCCAAAACCTCCGAGAAAATCGACCCCCACCTCATCAGTGCAGTGGTCCAGGAGTTTGGCGAAAGCGACCACCCGTTTACGATCTTCACCGGCGTTTCCGGTCATAGCTCCCGAGAGCACCAGAGCGGCCGGGGTAATGGTCAGGCGTTTATTGATGATCGGAATGCCGAAACGGGCATCAATCTTTTCGGCTCGTTTGACGAACTGGCGGGCCGTCGTGATAATCTTTTTTTCGACTCGATTACAGAGCCTGGAAAAATCGTCCGAGGTACAGGGCAGCAGGTTGATACCCAGGGTCACGGCGCGGATATCGAAGTGCTCCTTTTCGGTCATTCGATAGGTTTCATAAATCTCTTCGAGGGATACGTTTAATGGCATTTTAATAAGTCCTAAATATAGTTTCACTAAAGCCTATACCTTCAGGGCTATTGTTTAACATTGCCCGGCCGGCTCGGATATCGGTGTCGTGATAAAATAGAATCCAAGCGTTGCGTTTGGCGTATTCAGGCAGGAGACGTTCTTTTAAAGCTATGACCTCCATCGGATAGTCATCGTAGGCGATGACCCATAAAGGATGGAGATGATTTTTTGAGGGCAGCAGGTCTCCTAAATGAACCGCAGTCTCACCTTTCGAGACAATTTCAATTGCTTGGTGACCGATGGTGTGGCCGCCGGTGAGAAAGATCTTTACTTCCGGGGTTATCTGGAAATCACCATCAATTATCTCCAGGTTTTCACCCTCCACCAAACCGCTGAAATTCTCCGGCCAGTATGATGAGGCCGAACGGCGGTCGGGATTTTTAACGACCGCCCACTCCTTTTTCTGGAAGATGTGACGGGCTTTTGGGAAAGTCAGAAAAGATTTTCCGGCGGCATCATAACTGACAATGCCGCCAGTATGATCGAAATCGGCGTGGGTTGGAATAACGATGTCGATATCTTTAACATCAAGTCCCCGTTGAGCCAAACTTTCGGGTAGACGCCAGGGTTTTTGCACCCGAAAATGCTCATCCTGTTTGGCGGTTAGTTTGTTGCCTATACCACTGTCGACGATAATCTTTGCCGACGGGGTCAGCAGTAACATGGCAGCATTATCGATGGCGATACAGTTGTCCTCTCCGACTTTGACTTTTTCTGACCACAAAATCTTGGGAACTGGCCCGAACATCGGCCCGCCGTCGAGCCTGATCTGCCCGCCGTCAAGCCAGAAAATCTCAACCTCGCCGATCTTTAAAGAAGGTAATGGATTATCCATATATTAGACCCGGTGCATCGCTTCAAATATCTGGTGATGTTGAATCTGGACCGAAAGTCCTATTTTTTCGCCCAACTTATCAAGTTTCGGAGCCAGAACCCCCAAGTCGCTGCGAGCCCCGGCGAGATCAACCAGCATCGCCATGACAAAGATACCCTGCATGATTTTCTGTGTGATATCTTCGATATTGATCTCCTCTTTCCAGAGAAAATCGGAGATCTGGGCAACAATCCCGCTGCGATCTTTGCCGACAACCAGCACTACGGCAAGATCCTTATTTTTGTTGTTATCTTTACTCATTTGTATTTGCATCCTTCAATAGTTACTTTTAAACTTTTCCCACGGCCATTCGCCAGACAATTTTGGCCTTTTTTGCTTCGGGTTTTAAGGCTGCAAAAAGTTTTGGCACCAATTGACGTCGCTCTTCGTAGTCAAGACGAGGAAAGAGGGAGGCTGATTGGGCCGGAATTGAAAAAAAATCAACCAGAAAATCCTCTGAAAAAGGCCTTTCCCAGGCGTTTTCTTTAACCTCTCTACAGCACTGTCGCAAACCCTCAAGAGCTTTTTCATAACTGGTTACAACCTGGGCTTTGGGGCGTGGCAGAGCGCAGCGATCAAAGGCTGTGGGAAAGAGCTCTTCACCGCTATCGGCTATAATCTGCGGATAAAAAGAGAATCCTATAGAACCTCCGGGCTTGAGACAGGCGGCCGCCGCCTGCATACTTTTTGCCGCATCCGGAATTATAAAGATGGCAGCGTTATAAAGGGCCGCATCAAAATCATTTTCCCCATCTCCGGTTACCGCCCGGGGGTTAACCGCGTCACCAACCACAAGACGGACGCGGGGATCTTTGATCCTTTGCCGCCCGTTTTCAATCATTTTGGGTGACAGGTCAAGGCCCAATACCCGGCACTCTAACTCACGGCTTAAAATTTCCGCCGAGGCTCCGTTACCGCAACCGATATCAAGCACATTGGACCCTTTTTCAAGGCCTGCAGCGGTAGCCAGGCGCAGTGTCAAGTCGGCAAAAAAGTGGTGCCGCTCTTCAAAAGTTTGATAGTGGTCAAAACTTTTATCAAAATTACCGGAGACTATTTTCTTGATTTTCCGGATTATCGCATCATCCATTATGATTGCTCTCTTATTTATCCCTTCAAAAAAGGCAGCATGGCTTTGAAATCGGGGCCTTGGGCTGCATTCAGGTAGTGGTAAAGAACGGTTTGCAGAGTCGTTTGCCGACCTCCGGCCCCGGTGATCAGATCACAGCCAGCTTTCCAGTCATGGGTATAACGGGAGCCTGTGACATCGCTTAAAAGAAATAGTGAGTAGCCGA
>DAOVTG010000021.1 GCA_030633185.1 Deltaproteobacteria bacterium | reverse complement strand
GTACCGGATGGCCCAAAACCTTCAAAACTTCAGCAATCCGACAACAAATCTGATCTCTCTCCAAGAGTAACCTCCATTATTTCAGCAAAAACGCTACAAATAGGACATATGTATATATGTCAATCTCATTATAACCACTTGTATGGCAGCTGTCAAACAATTTGTCCAAGAAGACTGCCCGATTGAGAGTAAAATCAAGGAATCTTCTTGTTCAAGAGGTAGAAACCATGTTATATGGGTGGATACGATCAAAAATCTATAGAAAAAAACCTCAGCCCCCTCGCAGGATAAACGTTGACACAAAACATTGAACTATTAGATCTTATGCTGCACCTGGATGAACGCCAGGGTGCCGAGCATGCCTTTATTTCGATTCGGCCCAACACCAGAATCATAAAACCCCGCGATCCTGAGGTTTTACGTTTTATTCTGGAAGCGATAAAGAGAGAGATCAAAGAACATAAAATCCGTCACGGGATCAACAAAGCCAACGCCATAACTTCAAAAGTTAAACGTTACCTGGCTGATTATCAAGAGATTAATGCCCGCAAAACCTTTTACAGTTTTCCGCTGGCAAGCCCGACCCTGCCGCAAAAAGGGGACGACGGCACCATCGAAGTATTGGTCGACCTCAAATTAAAGCCGGGCAAAATCAAGGATGAGAAAACCGGCAATATCGACTACCATGATCTGGGCTTCAGTGAAACCCTGATTCACGCTGGAAAACCTCTGGTTATCATTAACCATGCCACTCCCGGAATTGATGGCACCGATATCTTCAATCAGCCGCTAAAAGCCCAAGCCGGCGCTCAAGAGAAAACTCCCAGATATGATCGCAAAACTATCACCTGCGAAGAAAATCCTAAACGTAACCGAGCTGTCTTAAAAGCCGCGATCACCGGGTTTCTCTACCAGGAGTCCGATCGCGGATACTTCATCGACAAAGATGTTCTGACCCAACAGGTTGATTTCTCGACCGGCAATATCGAAATCCAGGATTTCAGTAATATTGATACAGTTATCAAGGTATCCGGCCATAATGATATTATGCGGGATTCAGTCAAACCGGGATTCACCCTAAAAGCCAAAGAGATTGTCATAGAAGGTAATGTCGGACGTGGTGCAATCATTGAAGGAGAGAAAATCATCATCACCGGAATTGTCGATGCAAAAGCCCGGATTATCGGCCAAAAGATTGAAATCGGCAAAGTCGTCGGCGCCCATATTGAAGGTTCAGACATAAAAATAAATTCGGTTCTGCAAAATGCCACCGTCATCGGCCAACGAGTTAGAATCAATGTCTGCATGTCCTCTACGGTCAGCGGCGAAGAGGTATTTATTAACCAGGAGCTACGTTCCGGCACCGTGACCGCCGCCAATTTTATCTTCTGCCATAAAGCCACCGGTAGCAGCCATTCGACCTTGACCATCGCCCCCTGCGCCATCCCCAGTTTCCGGCAAAAGCTTGAAAAGCAACAAATCCAGGTGGAAAACTACATCCAGGACTACAAAAAATGCTATCAAGAGTTCGAAAAAGAACAACAACTACACCACAGGCATCATCAACCCGGCATTGATAATTTCTATCGCCAGGTTGAAGGACTTAAAAAAATAACCTTTAACGAAAAACAGAAAAAAGCTATTGAGCAACTTCTAGCTCAAGGCCTAATAAATGATATCGGCAAACGACTCAACTTCAAACTGCACACCAAAACGCGTAAGAATCTGAAGCTCTTTTCCGAAAGCCTCAAACAACTGCAAGAGTTATTAAGTGAGGTGAAAGAATTACAAGAAGATTACAAAAATGAAGAGAACATCCTACACGAAATGGAAGAGTCTCATACTCGCGGGTTAATCATGATTGCGGATGAAAGTTCCGGGGAGATAAAAATCTGCTATCGCGAGGTGTGTCTTTCTCCGGTTGTCCTCAATCAGAACCGGCTCTTTAGTTATGACCGCAAAAAGGAGAGGATAATCGCCTTGAAAAAATTTGGGGCGATCACCCACCAACGCCTTTTCGCCAACTTAAGCCCTCAGGCCCTGACCATCGTCAACAAATTCACCTAAATGAACCCGGCTTCGCAAAAAAATCCTGCCGGCAGCATGGTTCGAAATGCCGGTATCATCGGTGCAGCGACGCTGTTGAGCCGGATCCTCGGCTTTGTCCGGGATATGGTTACCGCCAACTATCTTGGCACATCAATCTTTGCCGATGCTTTCTTTGTCGCTTTTCGCATCCCCAACCTTCTGCGTCGGCTTTTTGGTGAAGGTTCCCTGACGGCCGCCTTCGTCCCCGTATTCTCAACCTATCTGGCCGCCGGAAAACGCCTTGAAGCCAAAGAGATTGCCCAGACCGCCATGACCCTGACGGCCCTCTGCCTGACCGCAGTCACTATCTTGGGAATTATTTTCTCGCCGCTCATAATCTCTCTGATTGCGCCCGGGTTTACGGCCACTCCGGAAAAATATGAACTCGCCGTCTTCCTTAACCGGCTCATGTTCCCCTATATCCTGCTCATCAGCCTGGTCGCCTTGGCTATGGGAATTTTAAATGCCGACGACCATTTTCTAACTCCGGCCCTGGCCCCGGTTTTGCTGAATCTCTGTATGATCGCCGCCGCCTTAGGCTTGACTCCATTACTGGACAATGCCGCCCTGGCTCTGGCCATCGGGGTTCTGGCCGGAGGTCTGGCCCAACTCCTCCTCCAGTTTCCGGTACTGAAAAAGCACGGTTTCCCCTGGCGCCCGCGATTTCAATTTAAACATCCGGCCATCAAACGCGTTATCGTTCTCATGGGCCCCTCACTACTGGGATTGGCAATCACTCAGATTACGATCTTCGTCAACACCCTGCTGGCTTCCTACCTGGTTGACGGCAGCATCTCTTTCCTCTATTTTGCCGATCGCCTGATTCAATTTCCCTTAGGTATTTTTGCCGTCGCCCTGGGTACGGCGGTCTTGCCGGCTTTAAGTCGCGCGGCCGCTAATAAAAGTTGGCACGATTTCTCGACAACTTTCTCGATGGCCTTACGCCTCTTAATGTTTATCATCCTGCCGGCTATGGCTGGCTTGATAATCTTAAGCAAACCAATTGTTTTTCTACTCTTTGAACGAGGTCATTTCGGGGCTCACTCGACCATTATGGTCGCCCAGACTATTATCGCCTACGCTACCGGCCTCTGGGCTTATGCCGCCTTAAGAATTATTGTCCCGGCTTTTCACTCCCTGCAAGACACCAAAACCCCGGTCAAGGTCGGGGCCATAGCCCTGGTCGTCAACCTGATTTGCGCCCTCACCTTGATGCAGTTTTTCCAGCACTTAGGTCTGGCTCTAGCCACGGCTATCTCCAGCGCCGTTAATTGTCTACTTTTACTTGTACTTTTAAAACGCCGCTTAGGAGAAGATATTGAAATAAGCGGCTGTGGCCGCGCCTTTTACCAGAGCCTGCTGGGCACCGCAGTCATGGTTATAATCATCATAACCCTTGACCGGCTGCCGCTGATGACCTCGAACTACGAGAGTCACCTGTATGAGAGCCTTCGCCTTATGACAAAGATCCTTTGCGGTATTGGTTCATATTTCCTCTGCGCCCGAATCATGCGTAGCCCGGAGTTAACCCAACTGAAAAACCTGATGGTGTCGCGAAAATGAAACAAAACCTGAAAATAGTTCTAATTATTACGACTCTGGCAATTGGCCTGGCAGCCTTGATCGGCCTTGACCTCTACGGTTTTGCCCATCGGGCCGGATCGCAACCGTCAAAACTCATCCTCATTGAACCCGGCAACTCACTTAGAAAAATTACCTGCAAACTCCAGGAAAACAGACTGATAAGCTCTGGTAAACGCTTTATTTTCTTAACCCGTCTCTTGCAGAGCTCCACGCTCCTCAAGGCCGGTGAATACCTGATTGAAAAGAACGCCAGCCCTCTGCAAATTATTACAACCTTAAAACAAGGCCGGGTTTTTCAACGCCAGGTCAGTATCCCCGAAGGCTTTACCCTGCGACAAATCAATACCCGCCTGCAAGCCAAAGGCTTATGCCGAAATGATGAATTCATACAACTCACCACCTCACCGACAAACTTGAAAAAGTGGCAGATACAAGGCCCCAACCTGGAAGGCTATCTCTTTCCCAGCACCTACAACTACAGCCGTCAGACATCATGCCGGCAGATCGTGGAACAGATGCTGAACACCGGGCAAAAACAGTTTCAACAACTAATGGCCAGAGACCTCGGCCACAACTTAAACCGGCATCAGATTCTGACCTTGGCATCCCTCATCCAGAAAGAGGCTGGCAATAATGGTGAAATGCCGGTTATCGCCTCCGTTTTTCATAATCGCCTGCAATTAAAAATGCGTCTGGCCAGCGACCCCACCACTATTTATGCCCTCGGTGAAAACTTTGACGGCAACTTAAGACGTCGGGATTTACGTAATCCTTCACCCTACAACACCTACCGCCATCGCGGTCTGCCACCCGGCCCGATCTGCAGCCCCGGCAACCAGGCCATCATGGCGGTCATCAACCCGGAGCCAACCGACTTCCTCTACTTTGTCTCCCGCAATAACGGCCACCACCAATTCTCCCGCACCTACAAGGAACATAACCAAGCCGTCAGAAAATACCAGCTCAAACAGTAATAACAAGCTAAACAGTTGACGAATGCACCACAAAGGTTATAATAGATGATAGATTACCAACTAGCTGACTTAAAAAGGCACCACCATGTCTGAATTACGTAAAGATCCAATTGTCGACCGCTGGGTCATTATCTCCCGGGAACGAGGTAAAAGACCCTCTGAATTCAGCAGTCTGAAACAGGAAAGAAAAAGTGGTTTCTGCCCTTTCTGCCCCGGCAACGAGGATGTTGTCCCGCCCGAGATTCTGGCCTATCGCCAACCCGGCAGCCAAAGTAATGATTCCAACTGGCGTTTAAGGGTCGTACCCAATAAATTCCCGGCCCTGCATATCGAGGGTGACCTTGTCCGTCAGGGTGACGGGGTTTATGATATGATGAACGGTATCGGCGCCCACGAAGTTGTGATCGAAACCCCCGACCACCAGGCAACCTTGTCAACCATGCCGATTGAGGCCGTTGAAGATGTTTTGTGGGCCTACCGGGATCGCATCCGGGATCTCGCCGGCGATGAACGTTTTCGCTATATCCTGGTTTTCAAAAACCATGGACTGGCAGCCGGGGCTACGGTCGAACATTCTCACTCCCAAATTATCGCCCTGCCGATTGTTCCGAAACGGGCCAAAGAGGAGGTTGAAGGCGCGAAAAAATTTTACGAGTATAAAGAGCGCTGTGTTTTCTGCGATATCATCCAACAGGAGATCAACCAGGGCTTAAGAATGGTTAGTGAGAATCATGAGTTTATCGCCATCTGCCCCTATGCCCCGCGTTTTCCTTTTGAGACCTGGATTCTGCCCAAACGGCATACGCATGACTATCAGGCAAACAGTAAAAACATGATCGAAGGACTCGCCCTGATTCTCTCCGATACCTTAAAAAGACTTAACCGGGTACTTGATGCCCCACCCTATAATTTCATTCTCCACACCGCCCCGGTCAACTATCACGACACCTCTAACTACTATCACTGGCATATGGAAATTATTCCCAAACTTACGCGGGTCGCCGGTTTCGAATGGGGTTCGGGCTTCTACATAAATCCGACCCCACCCGAAGAATCGGCTAAATTTCTACGCGATGCAAAAATCTGATGGCGTCGCAAAAAGTTCCGATATCCTGCGCTGATGTGTTTTTCCAGACACTCGACATACTAAATTGTATAGTTTTGCGCCTGGAAAAACACATCAGCTTGTCTATCGAAATTTGTAACTATTCAGGTACCCACCATAAAGCCATAATAAATGGTGGCGAACATTGCTTCGCCCACATAAACGGGGTCAAAGCTGGGGTGCTGACGCACCTTATGCCAGCAATGACCCCAATCCCGACAGTTTGCAAACGGCATCTGAATAGTTACCGAAATTTTTACTTAGCCATCCCATAACTTTTACGAGTTCATTAAAAAATGAATATTCTTTTTGCGGTATCTGAGGCCACTCCTTTTGCCAAAACCGGCGGGCTCGCCGATGTTGCCGGAGCCCTGCCGATAGCTTTAGCCGAGAGAGGTCACCGGGTTCATCTTTTCCTGCCCCTCTACCGGGAGATTAAAGAGCAGCAACCAAAGCTTACCGAGACCGCCTCAATCACAATCTCTCTGGGAGCAGAAGAGGTCGTCGGCAGCATTGTCAGCCTGCCCTCCGAACACCCGAACTTACGCATCTCATTGGTTCGTCAAGATGACTTTTTTGACCGCCCATTCCTCTATGGCCCGGCCGGTAAAGAGTATCTCGACAACGGTATCCGCTTCATATTCTTTTGCCGGGCCGTCCTCGAAGCGGTTACCGCCCTTGATCTGAAGATCGATATTTATCACACCCACGACTGGCAGACGGCTTTAATTCCGGTCTACCTCAAAACCCTTTACAAGGATCTTCCCCGCTACCGGGGGGGCTCTCTTTTCACCATTCACAACCTCGGCTATCAGGGCATCCAGGATAAAAAACTGATGCCGATGACCGGACTCGACTGGCAAGAGTTCACCTTTGAGCGTCTCGAGTTTTTTGATCGCCTCAACCTCCTTAAAGGGGGCTTGGTCTATGCCGACGCTTTGAGTACCGTGAGCCAAGCCTACAGCCGTGAAATAGAACGACCGGAATTCGGCTTCGGACTCGAATCGGTTTTACAATTGCGACGAGATGATCTTTACGGTATTTTGAATGGAGTTGATTATAAGGAGTGGAACCCGGCTGATGACCCTTTGATCAGCAACCATTTCAGACTCGGCAGAATGGCAGGAAAAAAGCTCTGCAAAAAGAAGCTGGCCACAGCTTTCAACCTGCCTCATGAAGAACGGTTGCCGCTAATCGGCATGGTCTCCCGTCTGGTGCCCCAAAAAGGTTTTGACCTGATCCTGCCGCTCCTGAAAAAGGCGGTCGAATTTACCGCCCAATTCATCTTTCTCGGCACCGGTGATCCTGAAATTGAAAAAGGTCTGACAACTCTGGCCCGGCAATATCCGTCACAAGTAGCTTTCATCCAGGGCTACGACAATCGTCTGGCCCACCTGATCGAGGCTGGAGCTGATATCTTCCTGATGCCCTCACACTACGAACCCTGCGGCCTCAACCAGATGTACAGCCTGCGTTACGGTACCGTCCCTCTGGTTCGAGCCGTCGGGGGTCTGGATGACAGTATAACCTCCTTCAATTTGGAAAACGGCAGCGGCAATGGTTTTAAGTTCAGCGCCTACACCACCGCCGCCCTGGAACAAACCCTTAAAGAGGCATTACAACTCTACCAGAACCCCCGACTCTGGAGAAAACTACGCCAAAACGGCATGCGCAATGATTTCTCCTGGTCGCAAAGTGCAATTAAATACGAAGAACTTTACAGAAAAGTAGATTTCAGAAATAAAGAGCATGGATAGTCGTCAAAAATATGAGATCTTGACCAAGATTGTCGAAATTAGCAGCTCTTCGTCACAGATCAACGAGCGCCTGATGCAGGCGGCCCATTTTCTTTGTGTCAAAGATCTGGCCCCGACCATCGCCTTCTACCTGCTGCAGCGCCGGAATCGGCACCTGACCCTGCGCATAGCCGCCGATTCCGGTGGCAGCCTACAACTGCCTGCCCCACCGTACAGCTACAAACTACCGCTCCCCGACGATCCCCTCTGCAAACCACTAAACACCCTGCTGCCTAACCCTCTAGACCCTGAAATCTTGCCTCCCAATGATCTTTTCAGAAGCTTGCGGCCACACGGCTGGAGTCTGCCGCTGGCTGATGAAACTCAAGCCTACGGAGCCATGCTTCTGCTCAGCCCGACACCCTTTGAAATCGACAACGACACCATTCGTTTTCTCCTGGTTATCTGCCGGCAAATCACCCTGGCCCTGCGCAGTTCAATCCTAAAAAACCGGGATCAGCAAAAAGTCAGACGTTTGAAGTTTCTCCATCAAATCGGAGCCCAGCTCAACGCCAGTGAAGATGTCCAAAGCGTCTTTTCACAACTACCCAATTCGACTCTGACCTTCTTTTCCAACTCCGCCTCAATCCTTAATATTTTTGCCTCGGACCAGTCTCAAGCAAGATCAATCGACCAGAGTTTTAGTGATACCAAACAACGTGAACTGGTTTTACAGGTAAGTCGGCTCCAGGCCGATCGAGCCAAGTTCATCTCTCACCCCCTGGTCATTGACAAAAACAGTTCGCTGCCGTCTACAACAATTTACCGGCAGTTCTTTAATCAGTTTTGTGCCCATATCATCCTCCCTCTGTACAGCCAGGAGAGGATGGTCGGCACCCTGGAATTTTTCCTGGACAACAAGCCTAAAAGCCGAGATCTCCTACCCTTTGGAAAAGAGGATCTCGAACTTCTCGAAATCCTGGCCGTCCATCTGGCGGCAACCCTGGAACGAACCCGAACCCAAAATCAGCTCGCCATCGCTAACCGGGCATCACTCTTGAGAACCCGGCAATTAACCCTTTCCCACCAGATGAAAAATGCACTCCTAGCGGCTGACACTCCAGAGAAAATTATTCGCCTGACCCTCGGGGCTCTGGTCAGTGATGTGGGCTTTACCTGCTCTCCGGCTCTCTATATGGAATTTCAAGAGAAAGAGGATGCCTGGCGCGGGCTTTTTTACGCCACCGCCCCGGAGAGTACGCCAACCGATCCCGACAACCTGAAAGAGAGTGACCATCTCAAGGCACTGACCAACCATCTCCTTGAGGCCACGACCCAAAAAGAGCTCGCTAAATTCAGGCTGCCCAACTTTGATTTAGCTCCCCGCCGTTTCCAACAAGCCGTAAACGGTAAAAAGCCGACCCTGATTCCGGCTGAATTTGTCACCGTACTTCACTCAAGACTTAAAACTCTGCTGCCCGGCCAAAAGATTGTCATCATCCCCATCTATATCCAAGAACACCTCAAAGGCCTGTTGCTGGCCAATGCTGATCATGTCGACTCACAGGACTTAGCCTATATTACTCTTTTTACCGATGCCGCCTCTCTGGCCCTTGACAATACTGAACTCTACCAACGTCTGCAAAGTTCTCTGGCGACGTTAAACAGTGCCCAGTTACGCCTGGCCCAAAGTGAAAAACTGGTGGCTTTAGGCGAAATGGCCACCAACATGGCCCACGAAATCAAAAATCCACTGGTCTCGATTGCCGGATTTGCGCGGCGACTACATAAAAAGATTCCCGACCAGAGCCGGGAAAAAACCTATAGCCAGATCATCACCAAAGAGATCGAACGACTCGAGGAGATTGTCAACAACGTACTCTCTTTTTCACGACCGGAAAGCAATAAATTCGAGCCTTGCGACCTTAATCAGCTGATTGATGAAACCATTGCCCTCTTTGCCCGCGAATTAAAAAACCGGAAAATCAGCTTAAACGTTCAACTAACCCCTAAAATGGCAGCCCTCGAATGTGACGGCAACCAGTTAAAACAGGTACTGGTCAACCTGATCAATAACAGCATTCAGGCCATATCCGGCAGCCCTGATAATAACCACCAAATTTCAGTCCGCACATCCTGCTACTGTGACCTTAAAAAACGACAGGAAAAAGCCCTGATCGAGATCGAAGATAACGGCAGTGGTATTCAGGAACAGGTTCTTCATGACATTTTCAACCCCTTCTTCACGACCAAACACGACGGCACCGGCCTCGGGTTACCGATCTGTCATCGTATCATTCTCAACCATCAAGGCAACATCCGTATTCATAACCGGGAGGGTGAAGGAGTGCTGGTTTCCGTCTCTCTGCCTTTCAAGCATAATGAACCGCCAAAACCAATAGTATAACCGAAAAGTGAGGTAACAACATGGTCAAACAACAATATACAATTCTGGTAGTCGACGATGAAGAGAATATCCGTTGGCTCTATAAAGAGGAACTCGAAGAAGAGGGCTACAGCATCGTAGCTGCCGCCAGCGGTGAAGAGGCTTTGCAGATGGTCTCTAAGAGCAAACCGGATCTGGTCGTCATGGATATAAAGATGCCCGGCATTTCCGGGGTTGACGCCCTCATCAAAATCAAGGAAATCGACAAAAATATCCCGGTTATTCTCTGCTCAGCTTATGGTGATTATAAACAGGATTTTACAACCTGGGCCTCGGATGCCTACGTCGTCAAAGCTGCCAGTTTAGACGAGTTGAAAAAAGCGATCCGCGAGGTTCTTGAAAAACGTTACACGGGAAAATAGTGCGAAAATAGATTTGACAGCCAGCCGCTTTTTTAGTAGTAACGGCTCACCGTCAAGACCTCAACAAGGGGGATTAGCTCAGTTGGGAGAGCGCAGCGTTCGCAACGCTGAGGCCGAGGGTTCGAATCCCTTATCCTCCACCAAACTGTGGTTTACGACGGTCATCAACGACGCCTGAAAAAAAGCTGAAAAAGCCTGCCCCAAAAATCTTTGCGGTCAGGCTTTTTTTATGCCGACAGCCGATTTTTCACCCATACCATTGATTAAAAAATCAGACCACAGGGAGTTCAACGATTACACTAAGACCTGAGGGCGCAAGGTTGCGAGCCCGGACTTTACCGTGGCAGGCTTCGATGCAGGTTTTGACAATCGCCAGGCCAAGACCGCTGCCGCCGGTTCTGCGATTGCGGTCGGACTCAAGGCGATAGAAAGGCTCAAAGATACGTTCGAGTTCTGCTTCCGACACGCCGGGGCCATAATCCCGCACCTCAAGAACCACCACTGAGCCCTGCCGGGTGGCACTGATCTCAATCATAGTTTCGGATTCACCATAACGCAACGCGTTGCGCAACAGATTGACCAAAGCCCTAAGCAATAATTCGGCATTAGCCTTAACCACTAAGTCAGGTTCAAGAACCAGTTTAAAACGATCTTCAGCCCACTTTTCCCGAACCAGGATCCGGTCGACAATCTCGCTAACCGGGATTGAGGTAAGAGTCACCGCCTCAGGGCGCAGTTCGGCCCGGGAAAAAGCTAGAACTTCATCAACCAGCTCAGAAATCTTTTCCGCCTCCTCCTCGACATCGGCAAAACCCTCCTGCTGCTCGGCATTAATACTTTTTTCCAGTACCGCCAGCCCCATGCGCAAACGGGCCAAGGGTGAGCAGAGTTCGTGTGCGACATCACTTAAAAACCGTTTCTGACCAGTAATAAACCCATCAAGACGCATTGCCATATGGTTAATCGAACGCCCCAAACAACCTATTTCATCGATCCGTTTCTCATCAAGCTGAACTTTGAGATAACCCCGAGAAATTTCTTCGGTTGCCTGATTCATCTCGCGCAAAGGCCGGGTAATATGGCGCACCATGGGCCACCACCAGAGGAGCGAGAAAAGAACAATCAATAATGCTGCAATCATCCACGGCAGAGGATTGGGATAAAGGGCTGAAGCAAAAAGTGAATCGGTTGAGGCCAGAAGAATTGCCGGAACAAAGCCGCTGCCTTCAGGATTAAGAATCGGGACCGGCAAACCGAGCCAATAACGGGTCGGATTCCGGCTCCGCACCCTGAAAATACGCCGTTCGGGAAGCCGAGAAGGAGTCTCCAAAGATGAGTGAGACTCAAACGTTGCTAAACCTCGACGCCCCTCTCGGCCCTTACGCCAACGTCCACGCTGAGAACGTGACCCCCAGGCTTTAGGCAACCAGGATTTCATCTTTATCAACACTTCCAACGGCAACTCCTCGATCATACCTGCCAGTTTACGACCGGCCGGAGTAAAGAGTGAAAGCTCCACGGCAAAGGCCTGACCATAACGGCTCAGCAACTCATCCCACTGCGAACTCGGCATCCGGATCAGCTCATGCCGAATAAGATGACGTAATGAAGCAGTCTCTTTCTCCGCATGCAAACGTAAAAATGAGTCCGGCGGCACATAGAATTGAATCTGGAAAAAGAGGATCAGAATAAGACCCAAAAAGATGAGGTTGAGAAAAAACCAGCTTAAAAGCTTAATAAAGATTGATCGTCTAAAAAACAATTTTTCACCTTGCGGGTAACTATTTAATAAACATATAGCCAGCGCTTCTCACGGTTTTAATATAGTTGGGAGCTTTGGGATTATCGTTAAGTTTACGACGAAGCGATGAGATATGAACATCTATGGAACGATCAAAAACCGTATAGTCACGCCCGGCAACCAGATCAAGCAGGCGATCCCGAGAGAGAATGCGGCCGCAGTTCTCAACCATCGCCAACAACAGGTCGAACTCAATGGCTGTCAAAGCTAAAAGTTCATCATCCTGGTACACACTGCGGGCACCGACATCGATAAGCAAATCTCTTATACAAAGATTCTCGGCCAAATCACTCTCCGCAGTCACCTTTGCGGGTTCAGTTTCAACAATTTTACTGCGCCGGATAACGGCCCGAAGCCGCGCTAACAGCTCCCGCGAAGAGAAAGTTTTCGGCAGATAGTCATCGGCCCCCATCTCAAGCCCGACAATGCGGTCGGTCTCATCGCCTCGGGCGGTAAACATTAAAACCGGAACTTGAGAATTCTGCCGAATTTGACGTAACACTTCAAACCCGTCAATCTCCGGTAGCATAACATCGAGCAGAACGGCCTCAAACGAACCCTGCAAAGCCAGCTCCAGCCCGGTTTGCCCGCCATGCGCCACCTCAACCGCAAACCCCATCGGTTCAAGGTAAGCCCGAATCAGACGACACAACTTTTCATCATCATCGATCAGAAGAATTTTCATAACTCTATCATAGCCGATTTTTCGGCAAATGGAATAAGTTTTACAAAAGCTTTACAAAAAAGTTTTAAAAGAACATAAAATTTTTACATTGGCAGACTATCTTCCAGAATATAAAAACTAAATAGTTAAAGTTTTTCAACCATTAATCGAAAAAGGAGAATTACTATGAACGTCACTAAAAACTCAACCACTAAAAAATCACTCACTTTGGCCGTCACTTTAATGATTGCTCTGTTTTTGGCTTTACCGGCTACCGGCTGGAGCTGGGGGCCGAGAGGTGGTCAGGGTTCGGCTGACAACTTTGCCCAGCGGGCGGAAGAGGTTAAAGAATCCCTCAAGCTCAACGAGAACCAAACGAAACTCTGGGATGAAATGAAAACCGGAAGGCTGGAGTTGCGCAACCTCTGTCTGCAACATGGCGACAACCTGGATGTCGGTACCAGACGCCGCACTTTAACCCGCAACCAGATGCTTATGCGGGCTGAACTGGCAGCTGAAACCCCGGATTTCAAAGGTGTTGGCGAAAAGCTTAAAGCTGAATATAAGGGTAATTTTGCAGAAGAGTTCAATAAAGTCATCGATGCCCGAGTCGCCTTTTTCAGCAGTCTGACCCGGGAACAACATGACACCATGCTCAAAAAAGGCCACAAAGGTCGTCGCCGTGGCGGTAAGAGTGGCAAGGGTGGTCAAGGTAAAAGAGGTATGATGTAGATATTCGGCTTGGACTACTTCGTCTTGCCGAAATCGGGGTCATTGCTGGTACAAGGTGCGCTAGCACCCCAGCTTTGACCCCGTTTATGAGAGCGAAGCAAAGTTCGCCGCTATTTAATGTAACTTCATGAAAACACTTCCCGTGTTTTTCAGTAAATCTTCGGCTAAAAGTTTTATGGTAATATCAAACTATCAAGACGATCTTGAAAAATCTCTTTGTCGAACTGCGCAATAATCTCGGCAATGCCTTTTTCGGCCAAATCCAGCATCAGCGACATTTCCCGGCGGCTGAAGGGGTGCTCTTCCGCCGTACCCTGAATCTCGACAAGCTCATATTTATCGGCCATAATAACATTCATATCGACATCGGCCTTAGAATCTTCCGGATAGTTCAAATCCAACAGTGCTTCACCCCTAACTATCCCGACACTGACTGCGGCCAGACGACTGCGGAGCGGTTTCCAGTTTTCACCCATCTCCGATTTGATCTTCAATAAAGCCAAACCGAGAGCAACAAAAGCACCACTGACAGATGCGGTGCGGGTGCCACCATCGGCCTGAATGACATCACAATCAAGAATAATTGTGCGCTCTCCCAAAACGTCAAGATTGGTGACCGCACGCAAACTACGGCCGATAAGCCGCTGGATTTCAAGGGTTCGGCCACCCTGACGCCCGCGATTAATCTCGCGACCGGAACGTTCGTGAGTACTGGCTGGCAACATCGCATATTCAGCAGTTAACCAACCGCCTCCCGAATCACGGCGAAATTTAGGCACCCCATCCTCAACACTGGCCGAACATAAAACCTTAGTCTGCCCACAGGAGATCAGCACTGAACCGGCCGGATGATCGAGAAAACCGGGAATGATCTCGATTTTGCGTAATTGATCCGGATTACGTCCATCAACCCTCATAATATTTCCTCTTTTTTATAGGTAACGATAGTCGGCGTAACCGACTTCATTTTTTTGACAATAAATAATGCCTTGTTCCAAGGCTTGCAGCATACGCTCCTTGTCTTCAGGTAGTTTTCCATCCAAAGGTACAATATTGGAGGAGTGGTCATTTAAGAAACGAGAAGTCACCTCCAAACCGGCAACAATATCACGCTCCTCTTCAATACTGACCAATGGAGAGACTTGGGTAAAGCGGCCCTCGGCAATCCATTTGGCAATATCCGATTTCGGGATCGGAGTCAAAGTCCTGACCCTGATGAAATGCGGATCAATTGCGTTAAGTACGCGAATTGTTCCCTGACGATGATCCATGGTCTGCTCCATACCGCCAATCCCGAGCAGTACATAAATAGAACAATCGAAACCCGCCTCTTTGGATTTGAGACCGCCACTAATTATTTGATCAGCCGTTGCCCCTTTGCGGATCATTTTTAAGACCGCATCCGAACCGCTCTCAAGACCAATATGCAACCGGGTCAAACCCGCCTCCCGAATCGCCTTAAGATCTTCCAGTGATTTTTTCATCACGGTTTTGGCCCGAGCATAAGAGGTCACCCGTTTAAGCCCGGGAAAGACACTGTAAAGATGTTCAAGAATCTCTACCAGAGCTGCTGCTGACAAAAGCAGACTGTTGGAATCACCAAGAAATACATGATTGGCATGAGTTCCATAGACCGCCGGCATAAGGTCGATATCGGCCTTGATTTCTGCCATTGATTTGCGGGCGAAAGGATACTTTTTATACATCGAACAGAAAGCACACTTATTCCAAGGACAACCATGCGTCACCCGAAGTAACATACTCTGGGCTTCTGAAGGTGGGCGATAGGGTGGAAAATCAAATGAGTGAGGTGATGAGACCATAAAAAAACTCTCCTGCTTCGGATCAACCGAAGACAAAATTATTGCCTATTCATACCCGAATCTACGCATTTTACATTTTTTGGATCAACCTGTATTCTAGAACGGTCAACTTCCCAATTTAAAAAAAATTTTGCCATTTTTTTCTCCTTTTTTTAATGTTGTAAAGATATTATCGCTGATAGTATTAAGTTTGGGAAAACAGGTGAAAATGAGAACTTACGCAAGCCAATCTTAAATTTCAAATGAAAGGGAATCTTATTTGAGAAAAGCAATCGAATCTAACCCTTTTCTCAACTCTCAGTGTTTCGATTCTCGGTGCTATACATGTTCGATAGATGTGTAATTGGATATTTCCGAATTTGATGTACACAAATCGGTAACTGATAATTTGTGTAAGTCATCATTGCCGGTTAGTCTAGCGAAGTCCGATAATTCATCTGTAGTGACTTTGAGATAGTTTTCAAGTCTTTTGGCCGCTTCTTCAATATTTAAGCGTGACCGCAGCAATGGATCCTGAGTGGCAATGCCCATAGGACACTTGCCGGTGTTACAGATCCGATACTGCTGACAGCCAATGGCCATAAGGGCTGTAGTTCCAATAGCAATGGCATCAGCACCTATTGCCAGTGCTTTGGCAAAATCTGAAGAAACTCTTAACCCTCCTGTGATCACTAACGATATATCCTTTGCACCGTTTTCGTCCAAAAATTTCCGGGCACGATATAAGGCAAATATTGTCGGTATTGAAGTGGACGCTTTGACAAATTTAGAGGCTGATCCAGTGGCACCGGTTCTGCCGTCAATGGTGATGAAATCAGGACCAGCATGGAGACAAACCCCAAGGTCAGCTTCAAGGTTACCAGCGGCTATTTTAATTCCTATGGGTCTGCCAAGGGATTCCTCTCTTAACCAATCCACCTTATTTTTTAGATCGTCTGCCGTCAGAATATCTTTAAAATGAGAGGGACTGACTATCTCCTTACCCTGTTCCCGCCCTCGGATATTCGCCACTTCCAGGGTTACTTTATCTGCGGGTAAATGTCCGCCCATTCCGGGTTTAGCTGATTGCCCAATTTTAATCTCAATAGCGTCGACTTTTTTAAGATTTTCCGGTGTAACACTGTATTGGTTTGGTACATATTCAAAAATGTATTTATGAGCCTGATTTATTGACTCGGGTAAAATTCCTCCTTCACCTGAGCATATGGCCGTTTTACATGCTGCGCTGCCCTTGGCTAAAGCAATTTTTGCTTCCTGTGAAAGTGCACCAAAAGACATATGGGTTACAAAAACAGGAGTATCAATGGTCAGGGGCAGTCTGGCCTGGGGGCCGATAATGGTTTTAGTATTAACCGGATCTTCGTGATTTAAGGGGATTTTTGCCAGTTGTGCACCTTTGATAAGGATTTCATCCCATGACAAGGTTGCCATTTTTGTGCGCATGGGTTCAAAAACGGAACTACCTGTTTCAGCCATTTCATGGATATCCATAAAATGTATTTCTGTTTCAGCCATGGACTTTTTTAGGTCAATGGTCGTCTCTTTTGTTTCACCGGATGGATCATCAACTTGTTTTTCTTCTGCGATTTTTTGAGTTACGCACTCAAAACAATCTTCAGGAGACCCACAAACTGGACACTCAATAGTTTTCGAAACATCAACCCAGAGTTGTCCGCTTTTTTCTTCATCATACACATACTCACACACTTCACATTGATATTGCCCCATATCTCCCCCTTAAACATCCAAATTGGCAGGTTCATAATATTCTTTTGGTTTTTTGCAGTACGGACACCGGTTGGGGGGCTCATATCCGTCATGAGTATAGCCACATACGCTGCATTTCCATTTAATGGGATGCTCCCTCTTAAATACGGTCCCTGATTCCACCAACTGGAGTAGTTTCTTAAACCGATCACGATGATGTCGCTCGATTTTAGCAATCTGGGTGAATAAAATAGCTGCTTTTTTGTGTCCCTCTATTTCAGCTTCAAGGGCAAACTGTGGATACATTTCGCTAGTTTCATAGTCTTCACCTTCAATGGCATCTTTTAAGTTGCAAGCTGTATCCG
Source organism: Deltaproteobacteria bacterium (assembly GCA_030633185.1). Classification (GTDB taxonomy): domain Bacteria; phylum Desulfobacterota; class Anaeroferrophillalia; order Anaeroferrophillales; family Tharpellaceae; genus Tharpella. The sequence continues at coordinate 966 of DAOVTG010000021.1, read as the reverse complement.
TCTTTTTATAGGCTAATTTAAACTCCTCCATAGCATGAAATTTTTCATTGTCAGCAGTTTCGTCTAAGATTTTTGCAACATAACGATACCCCTCTTTTCGCGCAATTTCTGCAAAATAGGTGTATTTGTTTCTGGCCAGGGATTCATTAATGATTGCATTTTTTAAATTATCTTCGGTTTTACTCATTAGTTTTCTCCTTTTATCGATGAAAAATGACCAATAAGATTTAAATTAACAACGGAAAACTGGGTCACCCATCTTTGATGCACTCGTAAAAAGGCCACAAAGTCCTATCGCTGATAAGTTCTTGTTTGGTGAGGTTGGCAACAATAAGAGCTTGCCACTGGCAATCTCAAACTTTTTATATCAGCGCAAAGATACCCACTTTGACCAGTATCCCGGCATCCAACAGCCAAGCTGTAGTTTCTTAGTTCTCGCCAAAGAATCCGTACCTTCGATAACTATGCCTTCAACGATTACCGTTCCTCCGGCTATTGTCAGAGCCCCAGCAATAATTGATTGACCTTCTGTATTATCATCATAATCAATATTCCAACCACCCGACAAGGCAACCTCAACGGGTTTATTTAAGAGTAGGTTTTCAGGGTAAACGCCTGATGCTACTCTTATCTCTTTACCACTTTCAGCATGTTGGTAAGCGTCGTCAATTGTAGAGTAACAAGGTGAATGATCACTGCCTCCACCGTATCTAGTACTGCGTCCCAGAAGTAATGAGCATGTATCCGGCAATCTATTTTCTGCGTAAACAGCTTGCATTGAACCTTTAAATAGTGTACGTAGCATATGAAGTCATTGAATTTATTGTTACTTTATACTGTCTATCTATTTAAACAGGCTCAATATACTCTTACGGAGATGATCATGGATTGCCAAAATATAGTTTTTTCGCCCCAACAATCACAAAAACGCATCAATAAAATATTGCGCGTATTGCCATCTCAAGT
>DAOVTG010000269.1 GCA_030633185.1 Deltaproteobacteria bacterium | reverse complement strand
GATTAAACTTTACCCTTCACCCTTCCTACTAACTCTTCCCAGGCTTTGACGGCTGCTTGACGGCCTTGGTTAATACAGTCGGGAATACCGATGCCGCGATAGCCGGCGCCGGCCAGATAGAGCCCTTTTTGTTGCTTGGTGATTGCCTCGATGGCGTCAAGACGGTCGAGATGACCCATGATATATTGAGGCATGCCTTGGGGCCAGCGGTAGATCCAGCTTTTTTCCGGGGCGGTGGTGATGCCCATGATTGATGAGAGCTCCTCTTTGACCAGGTTAAGCATCGCCTGATCATCACAAGCAGCCAGCTCCTGGCGTTGCGCACCACCAACAAAGGCTCGCAATAAGACCATCCCTTGCGGGGCGCGATGAGCCCATTTAATCGAAGACCAGGTGACTGCCATAATCCGGCGATTGGCGATTTTCGGGACGATAAAGCCGTAGGCGTCAAGGGGGTGGGGAATCGCCTGACGGGGAAAAGCCATGGAAATCGTGGCCGAAGAGACATAGGGAATTTCGTTAAGCAGGTCAGCCAGACGGGGGAGTTCATTTTTAAGCATTCCGGCCGCAGCATAGGTTTCGGTTGTGATGATTAAAGCGTCAGCCATCGTTGAGGCGCGGTTTTCATCTTCAATCAACCAGCCCCCATCAGACGTTGGTTTGAGTTGTGAGACCTTTCGGTTGCAATGAATCTTTTCGTGGCCGATAACCGTTGCCAGCTCGTCGACAAGACGTCCCAGCCCCTCATTGAGAGAGATGAAAAAAGTCCGTTTCGGGCCGGTAGTTGCCGGTCTTTTCTTCATCATTTCAACCATTTTTTTCTGCCGTTTAAGCATCCCGACAATCAGGCTTCCTCCATCTTGCTCCATCTCCAGAAAACGGGGAAAGGTGCTTAGGAGACTCATGTTCTCCGGATTACCGGCATGAATACCGCCAATCAGCGGTTCGGCCATTTTGTCAAGTGCCTCTTGTCCTAAACGGCGGCGCACAAAAGAGGCCAAGGTTTCATCGCCGGTTTCTTTGCGTTTCGGAATAAAGATATCGCAGGCCATGCGGATTTTCCCCGGCCAGGAGATCAGTTTAGAGGCCAGAAAAGGGAGAGGCTTGGTCGGCACCATCATCATTACCCCTTCCGGCAGACGGTGCAGGGCGTTATTATCAAAAACGAAAGTGCCTGAAGCTCCTGAGCTGGTGTTAAGGAGCTCATTTTCGAGCCCGAGTTCTTTGACGAGTTGGATGGCCCAGGGTTTTTCGACGATGAAACAGTCGGGTCCGCCCTCAACCAGATAAGGGTCATCTTTTTTAGTGATGATCTTGCCTCCCGGATCGGGGGCCTGTTCAAAGAGCTCAATTTCAATCCGGGTGTTTGACTGACGCGCTTGCAAGGTGAGTTCGTAAGCGGCGGCCAGGCCGGTAATCCCTCCGCCGATAACGGCTACCCTTTTTCTGGAAGTCATAGGTTAGACCTTGTTGGTTAAATTTTTGATAAATTGAACCAGCATGGCGATGAAATCGTCATCGGCGTTGGCCGGTTGCGAACGGCAGAGGTTGATACCTTCATCGTCACAGAAAGTTTTTAATTCTTGATCTAGATCATAGAGGGTCTCAAGGTGATCCATGCTGAAGCTTATCGGCACGACAATGATGTTGTTGCAGCCCTCTTTTTTAAGCCTGAGAAGATGGTTTTCAATCTCCGGTTCGAGCCAGGCGCCAGGCATATTACCTTTGCTTTGATAAGCCAGTGAACTTCGGCATTGGGGCAGGAGTGCACTTATAGCTTTAATATTGGCAGTGATTTCGTCAACGTAGGTGTCGCCTTGATTGATGTAGCTCTGGGGAATGTTATGGGCTGAAAAGATGATATGGGTCTTTTCTGAATCAAGTTGAAAGTCTTTTTCTCGGGACGCTTCAAAAATTTTTGCTGCGATCAGTTGATTATAGGCTGTTTCTCGATACCAGTTCTCCAGGCGTACCAGCTCAAGTTTGCTGGTTGCGGTAACCTCTTCGAGGGTTTTGTAATAGGCCGCTGAACTGATGGTTGAAGAGTGGGGAGAGAGGGAGAGCGCAAAAATCCTGGTTATCCCTTGATTGGTCATCTCCTCAACGATTTTTTCGATGCTTGGTTCGGCATAACGAAAAGCGAGAAAAACCGGTAACTCAGTCAGTTCTTGTGAGAGCTTTTCCCGAATCAAGCGGCAGATTGAGGGCAACGGCGAACCGCCGCCGATAGCCTGATACTTTTTCTCCACCCGCTGCAGCAATCCTGGTGGCAACGGGTCGCGGCGCAGCAGTCGTTTCAGAAAAGGTTCAATCTCTTCAGTTTTTTCCGGGCCGCCATAGGCCAATAATAAAATTGCTTCTTTCATAATAGTATTCCCTTCCCAGCATCCCCACCTTCACGCCTCTATTCGCCGTATTTACACCCAGCCAGATAGCCCACAGGGCCTCCATGAAATCGCTGCCGGGAATGGTCTCTTTGGTTTCATTATTAATTTTGACGGTGGTTCCCTGTTTCGGGATGTAGGTGATGGTTACACGGTCATTTGCAACCATATCTCTGCTAAAGAAAGCATTAAAGGTTGTGATGCGCTCTTGGAGAGTATAGAACTTTTCCTGAGAGTTATTAAAGAAACCCTCATTCCAGCCTTCGACGATTTTCCCTTGGCTGTACTTTTTGGTAAAGTGGATAATTACCTGTTTGCAGAGATCATTTTTGATCGCCTTGTCAGCATCACCGGTTGGATGCGGCAGGTAGAGGGCCGCGGCATAGATCGAGCTGAATAACGTTTTTTTGATCCCGGCTCCGTTGAGATAGAGTTTTTTGCCGGCGATCGTTACGTCATCGGCGAAGTCAACTCCCTTGATGGTCAGAGCATTGGCGGTACCGGTTGAAAGCAGGAGCAGTATCAGGACATAAAGCAACGGTCGTACATTTTTTTTTTTGAAGGTGATGTCGGTATACTTCAATTAGCGCTGTGTCTGGAGGGGCAAATTGTACGGTTACCGGTTTTTTGATGATGCTGGCTTCATTGCTGCGGCGAAAAAGTTCGACGATTCCGGT